>NZ_WHIZ01000009.1:0-41170 GCF_009372125.1 Thermococcus sp. 101 C5 | reverse complement strand
ACCCTTCAGGTTCTGTTTTGAGTTTGAATTTTGCCGTGAGTTTAATCGTCTCTGAGGGCATTCTTTACCGCCTCGACGAGGCGTTTTTTCTTGTGAGAACGCATTCCATAAAGCTTTCCAGCAAAAGAGGTTACGATGGCTAACAAGTCCTCAACAAGTTCCTTTTCTGGCGTTTTCTCTTCATCATCAAAGATTACTTCAACCTCAACCCCGTGAGAGTTAAAGTATTGCTCAAGGTATTTGAATCCAAAGCGGGTGAGCCTGTCCTTGTAAGTTATCACGACTTTTGTTATTTCCCCGCTTTCAACGAGTTTGAAGAGTTGTTTCAGTCCTTTTCTATTCTCGTTTAGTCCTGAAGAAATGTCTGTGATGATTTTTGCAACTTGGTAGCCTTTTGATGCGCAGTAGTTCTTGAGGTATTCGACCTGTCTTTCAAGGTCTTCTTTCTGGTCTCTGCTTGATACTCTGGCGTAAATTACAACCTTGTCGGGGATTTTGCCTTCGAGGAGTCTTTTAATCTCGCTTTCCGGGATGCGGTATTCTTTTCCAACCCTGTATGCTTTAACCTCTTCCGTCTTGATTTTCCTGATTAATGTTGGCTTGCTAATGCCAAGGAGCTGTGCCGCTTTTCCCGTCCTATAAAGCTTCATACTGCACACCCTTATTACAAACAATGACACAAAAATATATAAACTTTACGATTTTAACCATTTAGAAAACAGCCCGCCGATGCACCCGGCTAGGAAAACCACTAAAACTAGGCTCACTACAAAGAGTATCCTTTTCATTAGGTTCACCTAATTTGAGTTGGTTTTTAACCTTTATATCTTTTTTCAACATCGGAGGAGAGGGGATGTAAAAAGAATGCAATAATCGCTCTTAGGTTCAATGCCAAGTGGATAATGCCTTAAAATCTTGCGACTCGCTTCATTTATTGAATAAGGAAGGATACCGTCCCTACTCTACGCCGGTTGAATACCCGTAGCTAGGTTAGGCAAGTAGAAGATAGGAAATGAAGGGAAAAACTCAGAAGTTGAAGTTTATATCCTTCATAAGCTGGTCGTAGAGTTCCTCCTTATAGACATCGGGATACTGCATCATGTAGTCGTAGTGCTTCTTAAGGATGTTAAAGTGTTGCCTCTCCATGTCGGCAAGCATGTTGAGCAGAACTTTGGTTTTTTCATTTGCTGCATACTTTGCAAGTTCGTTGTAAAGCTTTTCACTCACAAGCTCAGCTTCCATGGCTATCTCGTAAACTTCGTCAAGGTTGATATCTGGTTTTTTAATGGCTTCACTCATTTTTTCTGCGATAACTTTGAACTCTCCCATTATTTCAATTTCGATCTGTTTTGGTTCTTCTTCGCTCTCCTTAAACTTCTCGGCCATTTTCTCTACTATCTGTCTGTGCTTGTCTTCCTCCTTAGCCAGAAACAGGAGCTCATCTCTAATAATATCGCTCTTTACAAGCGAAGCCATCTTTTCGTATGCCTCTTTTGCTTTTATTTCGGCATTTACGGCAATTTCAAAAACTTCCTTATCCGTTATCTTCATAGAAACCACCGATTGTATATTCTCGTTAAAGTTATTAACGTTTTCGGAACTTTGGTGATTCGTCCCTTGGAAAGTTTTTGGGAGATAAAATTTCAGTTTGGTTAGATAAAACCTTTTATAGGTGTGTGCAATAGTATATATTGGTGATTACAAATGGACAAACTTGTCCGTAACAAAATTTTTGATGAGATATACAGGATTGGCGAAGATGGTGTCCCTGAATTTAAAACCTACGCCGCTGGAGAGTGGGTTTTTGGAGAAAGTTTTTCTGAGGTTAAAAGTCCCATAGATGGCAGAACTATAGCAAGGGTTTCAAGGCTTAGCAAAGAACAAACCGAGGAAATTCTTTCCACAGTTTATGAAAAAGGAAGGGAGGAAATAAGAAATTATCCTGGGGAAAAGAGAATAGAAAGCTTTTTGAAGGCGGCACAGTTGATGAGGGAAGCATTTGAAGACTTTGTGAGAGTTTTGGTCCTTGATGCTGGCAAGCCGAAAAGCAATGCAACTGGGGAAACAAAAGCCACCATTGAAAGGCTCGAAAAAACTACTTTTGAGTCAAGGAGAATGCTTGGTGATTACATCCCCGGAGACTGGAGTGAAGAGACCCTCGAAAGTGAGGGAATAGTAAAGAGAGAACCATATGGAGTTATCTTGGCAATAAGCCCCTTCAATTATCCGCTGTTTATCTCCGCAACAAAAGTAATACCCGCCCTTTTCAGTGGAAATGCAGTGCTGTTAAAACCTGCATCTGCAGATCCTCTCGCGGCACTTCTATTTATTAGGGTCTTAGAACTTGCAGGCTTTCCTAAGGAGAGCTTTGCCCTCTTAACAATACCTGGAAGGTTTATGGATGATGTGGTAAAGGACAAGCGTATACGGGCTATAACCTTCACTGGCAGTACAGAGGTTGGGGAGCACATAATAAGAATCGGTGGGATAAAAGCTTACCATCTTGAGCTTGGGGGCAAGGATCCTGCCATAGTTTTGGATGATGCAGACCTTGAGCTTGCGAGTGAAAAAATCATTAAGGGTATGGTGAGCTATTCTGGCCAGAGGTGTGATGCAATAAGGCTCATACTAGCACAGGAGGAAATTTATGAGGAACTGAAGGCGAAGATTCTTGAAAAGCTGAAAGAGATAGAACCCAAAAACCCGCTGGAGGATGAAAACGCTGTGATGGGACCTCTTATTGACAAACATTCTGTGGATTATATTGAGGAGGTCTACAAAGATGCCATAGAGAAGGGAGCGAAGCCTTTGACCGAATTCAAAAGAGAGGGCAACTATGTATGGCCAATACTCCTTGAAGTGGACAAAGAGAAGGTTAAAGAGCTTAGAGCTTTTCAAGAGGACGTCTTTGGCCCGCTAACTCTGATTATCAAAGTCAAGGATGAAGACGAAGCAGTTGATATAGCGAATTCCTCCCGTTTTGGACTGGATGCCTCTGTTTTCAGCGAGTGCGAGAGGAGGGCAAGGAAGGTCGCGAGGAAGCTTGAAGTCGGGAGTGTTTTCATCAACGAGTACCCGAGGCACGGCATAGGTTACTACCCCTTTGGCGGCATGAAAGACAGCGGCGTGGGAAGAGAAGGCATAGGCTACTCTGTCGAGCAGCTTACGACGACAAAAACGATAGTGCACAACTTCAAGGGCTACGGTGTCTGGGAGTACCTTTGATTTTCTCCCCTCTTTTGTTCTGAACTGAAAACTTTATAAGTTCGAAGATTTAATCTTTTAATGCAAATTTTAAAGGTGGTAGCTATGAGTGAGGAGTTAGTTTTCAAAGTTTTAAAAGAAGCAGGAAGACCTTTAAAGAGCGCTGAAATAGCAGAATTGGCTGGAATTGATAAGAAAGAGGTAGATAAAGTCATTAAAAAGCTCAAAAAGGAAGGAAAAATAATTTCCCCAAAGAGGTGTTACTACGCTCCTGCTGAGTGATTTCCGCTTATTTTATTAACCCCTAAAACTTTTACATTTTTTGGTGGGTGAAAATGGAGGAAATGCTCAAACTGGCGAGTCAATTTTACGAGGACGAATACAAAGATTCGGTTCTCTATGCTTCTTTGAGTAGAGGGGAAAAAGATCCAAAGCTGAAAGAAGAATTTTTAAGGTTATCTCACATGGAATCAAATCACGCAAAATTCTGGCACGACTTTTTGGCCAAAAGGGGTAAAAAACCTGAGAAAATAAAAATAGGCAGGCTCAGTTTCTTTTCCGTGAAACTGCTTAGAAAGCTTTTGGGGCCGGGAACCGTTGTATCTCTGCTAGAGATGGGAGAAAACTCGGCTATTCAAAAGTATTTCAGCTTTCTGACAAAATATAAGCTTAGCGAGGAAGAGAGGGAAATACTCTCAAAAATAATCCTTGATGAACTTGAGCATGAGCGCTTTTTCTACGAGAGTAAGAAACGCTTCCATGTGGAAAACATCAGGGATTTTGTTCTTGGAATGAACGACGGTCTTGTGGAGCTTTTGGGGGCAGTTACGGGACTTTCAGCAGTTTATATCCACAATCCGAAAATAGTAGGGATTAGCGGCTTGATAGTTGGAGTCGCGGGAGCACTTTCAATGGGGATAGGGGCGTTTATATCCGTCAGGTCTCAGAGGCAGGTAAATGAGAGTGTAAAACAAAGAATGGAAGTGCTTTTCAAAGTTTCTCCGGAGAGAGCAAAGGAAGAGCTTATAGAGAGGCTTTTGGAGAGCGGTATGCCAGAGGAGGTCGCTAAAGAAGTTGCGGAAAAGCTATCTTCCAATGAAAACGCAATGATAAATCTTCTTGTGCAAGAAAGCAATGAAAATGAACTCCGTTCGGCCCTTTATACTGGCTTAGCTTATCTAACTGGAGTGGCTTTTCCAGTACTGCCGTATTTCGTTGCCTCCTCTTCATTATTAGCGTTGCCGTTCTCAGTCCTTTTGGCTGGTACTGCTTTGGCGATAGTCGCGGGTACTGTTTCCATACTTTCGGGAATTTCAATAAGGAAAAAAGTCTTTGAGATGGTGTCCACTGGACTGGGAGCGGCATTCTTGAGCTATCTTTTTGGAAGGTTAATGGAGGCTATTTTCCATATTTCCGCGCTTTGATATCGGTTTTTGATTTTTCTTGATTTTATGCCCATTTGGGCTGAAAACGCATATGTACAGTACAATGGATCATAAAGAGAAAAGTTTAAAGTCTCTCGCTCTCAAAAATAGATAATTTCCATGCTTTAAGGGGGAGATAGCATATGATATGTATTGCAGGGCATGTTGGTGTGGGCCATGTTTTTAGTCATTCTGGGTTTGTTCAGGATGATTCGCAAGGATTTGCTGTAGTTGGGCACATGATTAAGGATCTATTTAAGGTACGTACGAAGATTGAAAGCGTTGATGTGGATTTAAACGCCAACGTTATAACTATAAAGACAAAAGATGGGGGCGTTGGACAGGGTTGCCCTCGCAGGGGGATCACTCCTTTTGAAGCAGAAATGTTAAAACACCTTGAAGGTGAAGAAGGCCTCTTCCCGCATTATGCAACATTGAAAGTTTTTGGAAGGTTTTATGGGCATGGAGTGTCGGAAGTGCCGGTGGCAACAGAATATGCAATTTCTACGGCCGTTATGGATACATTTGCGAAGAATATCCCCGAGTTTTATGTAGCCAGACGGGAAGACGAAATTGCTAGTGATGTAATTGGGGGCGTTAAAGTAAAAGAGCTTTCAACCGCTTTTTTATTAACAATCAACGGTTCTAAAATTGGGGTTGGCCCTGTTGAGAACTTAGAGGGTAATGTGGCATTGCCTCCTAAGAGGGGAGTAATGGAACGTCTGGGAGTTTTGAGGTCTCCTACCATAGTCGTGGAGAGTAAAGCGTACGTGCCCTCTCTGAGGGTCGATAGGGAATTGTTCCTGGTTAGGTATAACCAAGATGTGGATAATGTGACTGTGGCGAAGAGTATAATAAGCAGTCTTGAAGAATTCGGAGCGGATTATCTTGAAATCCCGTCCGCATTTCCAATGGAAAAGGGGGCTATGGAAAAATCCGTCCGAGAAGTTGCAGAAAGAATAATTACTCATGCTGATAAGCTCAAAACTTTAGATAGTGCCATTGAGCGTGCTAAAATTATAGCTGAACTTGTGAAAATACTTTCGGAGGACGTGGGTGGGATAATCTTCATGGATAATAAACTGCATGATATAGTAAGGGCTGCAGGGATTATGCCAGGAACGGCGGCGGTATTCTCTAAGGTAGTTCCTGAGGAGTATATACAAAAATACAAGGTTGTGTTTACTACAAAAGATGATGTGGGGGCAATGAGCAAAGTTCTAAAGAGGGCTATTGAGGTGTTGTTGGATAAATATCCAAACTCTATTGATGAAATCAAGGAAAAATTTGTTGATGTGTTATGAATTATGACAAAGGACGTTTGAACAACAGGCTATTTGATGTCTTGATGTCTTTTTTCTATTGTCACAATGATATTATATCAACAATATATCATGAAATCTGTCAAGTTTGGGGTCTTTTACTTCATATAGGAGGGGGCACAACTTGTCATATTTCCAAAAACTTTATATTGTTGGAATACATCAAATAAATTTGAACATATATTTTGGGGGATGAAATATGGGAGTAGAACAAGTCTTGAAACTTGGAAAAAGGCCCCTGTATGCCCTTATAGCAGCAATTGTGGGTGCCCTTGTAGGATGGGTGGCAGGACCGAGCGCAGCGACTATAAAACCCTTTGGTGATGTCTTTATAGCACTTTTGAAATTTATCGTTGGACCGTTGGTTTTTGTCTCCATAGCAACAGCAGTAACAACAGTCCAAAGCTTCAAGAGACTTGGAAAAATCTTTGGAGGATTTTTGGTTTACTGGTTTGTCTTTGGTCTTATTGCAGCAATTATAGGATATACTTGGGCCAATATAATAAAGCCCGGATTGGGAGTTCAGCTAGCTTCAAAGCAAATAGAACTGGCAGAGGTATCTGTATCCCAGGTATTGCTAAGCTTTATCCCTAACAATCCAATAAAAGCCTTTTTAGAGCTTAATACAATGCAAATAATTATTATGGCATTACTTACAGGTTTTGCCATTGCTTTACTAGGTACCACCCTTCCAGAAGAGCATAACTTCCTCAAGAAGCTATTCGAGTCTCTTCAGGCATTGATATATAAGATAGTAGACTTTATCTTATGGTATGCACCAGTTGGTATTTTTGCACTGATGGCAAACCTGGTAGGAACAGTTGGTGCAATGGGACTGGCTTCTCTTGCAAAGATGGTATTTACACAATGGGCTGCATACCTTACAATATTGCTGGTTGTTCACCCGTTGTTTATAATGTTGATCCTGAGAGTAAACCCATTGCAGTACTGGAGAAAGGTATATCCGGCAATGCTAACAGCATTTGTTACCCAAAGCAGCTCTGCGACAATGCCAATTACTCTGAGGGTTACTAAGACATTGGGCGTTCCAGACGATGCTGCGGATGTTATAATACCTCTTGCTGCCACTATTAACATGCAAGCCGTTGCTGCTGAAATGCCCATCTATGCAGTTTGGGCTGCTCAGATGTATGGGGCCCATCTGACTGTAGCTCACGTGGCAATTGCATTAATAATGGGTGTTTTCGGTGCTGCAGCAGTTGCGGGAGTTCCCGGTGGAGGTATTATGATTGCCGCTATAACCCTTCAGACTCTAGGACTGCCACTGGATCCGGTAGGATGGATAGCAGGTATTTACGTGGTCATTGACATGTTCAACACAATGCTTAACGTTACCGGTGACCCATTGGGTGTCATGTTTGTCTCAAAATTTGTACTCAAGGAATTTGATAAGCAGAAGTTCAATGCACCGCCCGAATGAAGGCTTTTATTTGCTTTTTTATTTTTATGATCCATTTTTGTAACAAAAAGACACGCGATTGTTGTTATTTTTGAAAAACAAGGTCAAGCTGATTTCATTTTGGTTGGGTCCATTATTGATGAATATTTTCTCACCCAAGAATCGTGAAATCATCGGTCTAAACACGCTGTTAGGAAAATGAGGTTTTATGGGTAGGAATAGCCATTCAGATTGTTTTTGTCATATTGGGGAATTATATATAAATGACCTAAATAATATGTCAATAAATTGGGGCATAAAACCTCGAAATTTTGTAAAAAAGATTAAAAGTCACCGGCCTCAATTTATAAGTGGGGTGCCTTTTATGAAAAAAATTTTAGTGCTGGGAACTGGGGGTACTATTGCCAGTGTGAAGACAGAAGAGGGTTTTAAGAGCTCTTTAGACATCAATGAAATTTTACGGCACGCGGGTATTAAATTACACAATGGATACGAAATACATACCAAGAATATTTTGAATATCGACAGCACGCTCATTCAACCGGAGGACTGGGAAATAATAGCAAAAGAGGTTTACTCCGGTCTTAGAGACTATGATGGCATTGTAATATCTCACGGAACGGACACTCTGGCGTATACTTCATCTATGCTTAGCTTCATGGTACAGAATCCTACTAAACCCGTTGTTATAACCGGTGCTATGAAGCCGATAACAGAACCGGGTAGTGATGCTGTTAAAAATCTCAGAGATTCGCTACTTTTTGCTATGGAAGCTAGAATCGGAGGCATATTTGTCGTGTTTAATGGAAAAGTCATGAACGGATGCCGGGTTTCGAAGATTAACAGCGTGGATGTAGACGCTTTCAAGAGTATAAACTACCCTGATATAGCCTACATAGATGAAGGTGGTCAAATTAAGTATAACGCCAACATTCTTGATTCTTATTCCCGGCCTAGAGGTTCTTTAAAGTTGGACACTCAATATGATCCTCGGGTATTTGTGCTTAAACTAATTCCCGGTCTTGACTCCCGAGTTATTGACGGTCTTTTGGACATGGGGTATAAGGGACTTATACTTGAAAGTTATGGTACTGGGGGTATTCCCTATAGAAAGAGAAACCTCCTAGAGAAAATAAAGAGCATAAGCCGGGAAATTCCTGTAGTTGTGACTACTCAGGCATTGTATGGTGGAGTTGATTTGAGCAGATATGAAGTGGGTATGAAAGCACTTGAGGCGGGGGTTATTTCGGCAAAGGACATGACAAAAGAAGCAACGGTTACAAAATTAATGTGGGCCCTCGGCCATACTGAAGATGTGGATGAAATCAAACAAATAATGCATACTAACTACGCAGACGAGATAAAGAATATCTCGCAATAATGGCAGGTGCATACATTTATAAGTCGATAATCATTTGATGGGGTAACGAGAGGTTTAGGATTCACAATCGGTTGAGGTGATAGAAATGGTTGAGATAATTGACACCACATTTAGGGATGCTCATCAGTCACTTATTGCTACTAGGCTATCAACAGAAGATATGCTTCCAATAGCCGAAAAAATGGATAAAATTGGCTTTTACTCTATGGAAGTATGGGGAGGAGCGACCTTCGACGCAGCCCTAAGGTTCCTACGGGAAGACCCTTGGGAAAGGCTAAAACTCCTAAGGGAGCACATAAAGAAAACAAAACTTCAGATGCTGCTTAGAGGGCAAAACCTGGTCGGCTACAGACATTATCCGGATGATGTTGTGGAAAAATTCGTTGAGCTGGCACATAAAAATGGTATTGACATTTTTAGGGTTTTTGATGCCCTAAATGACGTTAGAAACATGAAGACCGCAATCAAAAAAGCCAAGGAAGTCGGAGCGGAGGTTCAGGGGACGATAAGCTATACTACCGGGAAGATATTCACTTTGGAATATTATCTTCAGAAAGTTGATGAGCTGATTGAGCTTGACGTTGATTATATTACAATCAAGGATATGGCTGCCCTTTTGGATCCCCAAACGGCTCACAATCTTGTGAAAGAAATCAAAGACCGCTACGGAATAAAGGTTAATGTTCACACCCATGCAACGAGCAGTTTGGCCTCTGCAACTTACTTAAAAGCAGTTGAGGCTGGAGCTGACTTAATAGACACTTCAATTTATCCACTGGCCAATGGAACAGCCCAGCCTGCAATTCAGAGCATTTATTATGCCCTAAAAGGTGAGAACAAGCCCAAACTTGATATGAAGTTAATCTTCGAGATTTCTAGGTATCTGAGGAAGATTCTTGAAGAAAAATACGATCACCTACTGAACAAAAGGGCTCTTCATGGAGATCCAAACGTTTTAGTTCACCAAATTCCTGGGGGCATGTATTCAAACCTTATCTCCCAGCTCAAAGAGATGAAAGCTCTGGACAGGCTTGATGAAGTTCTTGAAGAGGTTCCAAGGGTTAGGGAAGACCTCGGATACCCACCTCTGGTTACCCCAACGTCCCAGATAGTCGGAACTCAGGCCGTACTCAATGTCTTGTTTGGAAGATATAAGATGGTCTCTCAAGAGACAAAGAACTATGTGAAAGGTCTCTATGGCAGGCCCCCGGCTCCAATAAAGGAGGAAATCATGAAGTTGATTCTTGGCGATGAGAAACCGATAGATGTCAGGCCCGCTGATCTGCTTGAACCTATGCTTGAGAAGGCTAAGAAGGAGCTTGAAGAGAAGGGCTACCTTGAGAAGGAAGAAGACGTTGTAACTTACTGCCTCTTCCCACAGGTTGCCTTGGAATTCTTTGAACTTAGAAAGCAAGGAAAACTAAAGCCCCTTGAAGAAAAGCCCAGAGGAAAGATCATAAAGATTTACGTTGGCGGAAGAGAGTATGAAGTCGGAGTTGAAGGAGTCAAGCTTGAAGATTTAACTATGCCAGCCTATGCTCCTTCGGCAGCTCCTGTTCAGGCTGGTGCTCCTGTCGCTACTCCTGCTCCGGCTCCGGTATCGGCTCCTTCAGCGCCGGTTGGGGTTTCTTCTGCTCCAGTGCCGGCTGGTGAGAATGTTGTTACGGCGCCAATGCCGGGTAAGGTGCTTAGGATTTTGGTTAGGGAGGGTGATGAGGTTAAGGTTGGTCAGGGGTTGCTTGTGCTTGAGGCAATGAAGATGGAGAACGAGATCCCCTCTCCAAAGGATGGCGTTGTTAAGAAAATCCTTGTCAAAGAAGGAGACACCGTCGACACAGGTCAACCACTAATAGAGTTGGGTTGAATCTCGGCTTTTAGTTCTATCTTTTATGATTCTAATTCTTTTTACTTAAACAATGAGGAAAATTGAATAATTTTGCTAATATTTTGGTGCAGTTGTTAAATTTGTTCATGATGACTTTAAATTTCCGAAAGGCATATATATTATCGCTACCATAATATTACGATAAATTTCGAATTGGGGGTGCCTAGATGAACTCTGCAGTTATAATACTTGCAGCTGCAATTATATACGTGGCAATGTACTTTACCTATGGAAAAAGCCTTCAGAACAAAGTTGTCAGAGCAGATGTAAACAGGCCAACTCCAGCACACAAGCTCTATGATGGTGTTGATTACGTCCCAGCACATCCATTAGTGCTCTATGGCCACCACTTCGCTTCAATAGCAGGAGCAGGACCTATAACCGGTCCAGCACTGGCAATGGCATGGGGATGGCTTCCATCATTGTTATGGGTATGGTTCGGAAACGTCTTTATTGGTGCAGTACACGACTACCTAGCCTTAATGGCTTCAGTAAGATACGATGGTAAGTCAGTACAGTGGATTGCAGGAAAGATTATGGGCAAGAGAACAGGAGTTGCATTTGAGGTTTACATATGGTTTACCCTACTCTTGGTGGTTGCGGCGTTTGTAGCTGTTACAGCAAGGTTGTTGGTCTTAACTCCAGAAGCTGCAACGGCAACACTGTTGTTCCTCCTAGTGGCAGTTATTGTAGGATGGATGATGTACAAGATGAACGTGAACTTCTATGTCGCAACAGTTGTAGGCTTAGTGCTTCTTGTTGTTGCAGTATGGATTGGCTTTAACAACCCATTAATCTTCGTCCAAGGACAGACAGACCCAACAAGTGCTGCTTACACTCAAGCATACCACTACTGGAACATTATATTGATGATTTACATCATTGTGGCATCTTCACTGCCAGTGTGGGTTCTCCTCCAGCCCAGAGACTACTTAAACGCCTACATTCTTTGGTTTGGACTCCTAATTGGAGGTATAGCGTTCATAGCCATTGCAAAGCCATTTGAAGCCCCGGCATTTACAACATTCTCAGCAAATGTCGTTGGTGGACAACCATCACCGTTCTGGCCTACGGTTCCATTGGTCATCGCATGTGGTGCTTTGAGCGGTTTCCACTCCATAGTTGCCTCTGGAACTACCTCAAAGCAGCTTGACAAGGAAATTCACGGACTGCTCGTTGGCTATGGTGGAATGTTCACCGAGGGACTCCTTTCAACAATAGTCATTACGGCTATAGCTGTTTACGGTGTTAAGCTCACCGGACTAAGCGCAAATGCAGTAGAATGGGGAACCCAATACATCACTAAAGGCGGACTTGGCACTTTCATCGGTGGTTACGCTCAAGGACTTGCCGACATGTACGGAATAGACGTCACACTTGGAAAGACATTTGCGACCCTTTGGGTCTCAGCATTCACATTGACATCTCTCGATACCGCTACAAGGCTTGGAAGATTCGCATGGCAGGAAGTCTTTGGAATGGTAGTAGATACGAGCGAGGGGATATGGAAGACCATCACAAACAAGTGGGTTGCCTCGATAATAATCGCAGCACTTGGAACTTGGATGGCTTGGGGTGCTGGATATACAGTCCTCTGGCCAGCATTTGCCGGTATGAACCAGCTATTGGCTTCAATTGCAATGTTAACGGCTGCTCTGTGGGCTTACAAGATACAAAGGGCAGGAAAATGGACCTACGCCGTCTTAATCCCAGCACTCTTCCTCTGGATAACAGTTACGGCAGGGCTTGTTTGGTACATAGCGGCAGTTCCGCTCGAAGGAAGCACATTAGTAGCTGTGAAGGGTTCTCTCTTAGTGGGCTTAGTGCTCAACATCCTTCTAGCGTATGATTTCTATCTCGCTTGGAAGAGGCCAGCAGAGGAATACGAAGCAGCTCCAGCGTGAGGCCTTTTCTTATTTTATTTATTTTTTGTTGAGGTGGTTTGATGAAAACATTCTTAAAAATGGCATTTTGTTGGACGTTCATGCCTATGCGGGTTTTTACTGGGTTTTGTGCGTTTCTCTTGGGGAGTTATGGCGACTTCTCAAACCATCTTATTGGCCTTAACTATAGACTTCTTTTCCACATGGTTTTGGGGGGATGTATGATATGCAAGAAAAAATTCACCAGCTCACTAACAATGAAAACGGGGTGGTTAGATGTTTGAAGATCTAAAGGCATTTTTTAGGGGATTTTTTAGTGCATTTAAGGCACACTCTACGGAATATCTTGAGTTTGAGGAGAGAGAGCTTGAAAATGTGTTTGCACTTGTGCTCATGGGCTCGTTTGTAGGAATTCCGAGCCCCCCGACAACACTTGTCATAAGACTAATGCCCCATATGGTGAGGGAAATTTACGTAATGCAGAGAAGAGCGGGAGAAATGGATGATATATTCGGTGAAATCGCTGCAATGTTTGAAATAACGTGAGGTGATAACGGTGAAGGATTATTTGGCTCCAAAAGAAGGATTCAGGGTCTTATTCTTCATTGGAAAGGGAGGAGTTGGAAAAACAACGAGCTCAGCTGCAGTCTCAGTTGCCCTCGCAAAGAAAGGCTACAAAACTCTGATAGTCTCGATAGACCCTGCCCACAACTTGGGCGATGTATTTGAAGTTAAGTTAAACGACAAGCCTAAAGCAATCGCTGAAAACCTTTATGCAATGGAACTCGACATGGAAAAGCTCATTAAAGCTTATTTGAAGCATCTTGAAAAGAACCTAAAGCATATGTACAGGTATCTTACGGTGATAAACCTTGAGAAGTATTTTGAAGTGCTCAGCTTTTCTCCTGGTATAGAAGAATACGCTACTCTTGAGGCAATCAGAGAGATACTGCAAAGAGGAGATGAGTGGGACATTATAGTTTTTGACACTCCTCCGACCGGATTAACTTTGAGAGTTTTGGCCCTTCCTGAAATTGCCCTTATCTGGACGGAGAAGCTCATAGAGATACGAAAGAAGATTCTGGAAAAGAGAAGAGCAATCGAAAACATACAGGGAGAGAGGAAGTTTGTGATTGAAGGCGAGGAGTACAAACTTCCGAGTAAAGAAGAGGAAGACCCCGTAATGAAGGAGCTTAAGCAGTATAAAGCTGAAATTGCCTTTGTCAGAGGCGTCCTTACAAACCCAAAAAAGACCAGCGTTGTAGCGGTGATGAATCCCGAAATGCTACCGTTGTATGAGACGGAGAGGGCTTACGAGGCTTTAAGAAAGTTCAAAATACCCCTCAATCTTATTGTTGTCAACAAAGTCATTGAGCTTGAGGAAGAAGTTTCAAAGCTGAGAGTAAAAATAGATGCTCAAAGAAAGGTGCTTAGAAAGATAGAGGAAAAATTCAAAGGAGTGGACATTGTAACGTTGCCCATGTTTGAAGAAGAGCCGAGGGGTTTAGAATGGCTTGAGAGAGTTGGGGGGTTAATAGTTGGAGATTGAGGAAATTTACAAAGAGCTCAAGAAAGTGAAGGAACCTATAAGTGGAGAGGATATAGTTAGTCTGGGGATTGTAAGTATGATTATGGAAGAAGACAACAAAGTAGTGATATTCCTTGGACTGGCAAGAAGGACTCCCAGGAGTCCATTTGAAATGGCAGTTAATTGGGCAGTTCATGCGAGGATAGTTAAGGATATAGTAAAGGTTTTAGAGGGAAAGGTCAATTTTGAGATAATTGATGATATGACATTTCAGAGGTATTATCCACTAGAGGAGGTCTAATCATGAAGGTCACACCAGAAATGTTGTTTTTGATAATGGTTTTGGGTGCTGCTGCCACTTTGCAGTTTTACAAAGGTAGGAAGCTCAATCTGGGAATAATGGATTATTACCTGAGAACGATAGAGAAGGTTGTAAAGCCCAAGGACAAGAATTACGTCTGGCTTGGGGGATATGTAGGATTCAGGGCGTTTTACAAGGTCAACGAAGGAAACATTGACAAGTTTGAATACACACTAACTCTTTTACCAAGGCAGAGTATATTCTATTTTCCTATCTCGAAGCTGATAAACAGGCATGACAAGATATACTTTGTGATAAAGCCCTATGCAACAATCAAACGCGAGGCGCACCTGATACAGAAAGGCTACTACCGCTTTAGGCCAAATATAGAGGATGAGGAGCTTTTGCAGAGGGAGATAGTGGAGGTAAATGGAATACAATATGAAGCACTCTTTGAGAAGAAGAGGGACGTTGAACTGCTGAAGGAATTTCTTCAGGGATTTTCAAAAGTTGAAAACGTCAAGCACGTTTCATTGACGCCGAAGACAAATGTGCTTTATGTCTTTATGAAGCCGGAGATAGATACAATAGAGCAGGACGTAAGGCACATAGTGCGGTTTGTTAACGAAAGCATAAAAGAAAACCCATTTGAGAGATAGGGATAAACCTAATAAATCCCCCTTTTAAATTTCCCTTTATGATAGAGAGACTTTTCAGCCTTGGATACTCAAAGGAGTTTGCAGAGAGATACTTTGAGTTATGGGGCGAGAGGGCTTTAAAAATAGCTGAGGCTATGGAAAAACCCCTGCCTAGGTGTTTTAGAGTTAACACCCTTCGTATTGAGATTCCGAGACTTACCAAAATGCTGAACAAAAAAGGTTTTCAATTTAGGCGTGTTCCTTGGGCAAGAGAGGGTTTCTGCTTAACTAGGGAACCTTTTTCCATAACCTCCACGCCAGAGTACCTTGGCGGTCTGCTGTACGTTCAGGAAGCATCTTCTATGTACCCCCCGGTGGCCTTAGACCCAAAGCCGGGAGAAGTCGTTGCAGACATGGCAGCCGCTCCGGGTGGAAAAACCTCATATCTTGCCCAGCTTATGGAAAATAAGGGGGTTATATATGCATTTGATGTTGGGGAGGATAGGCTTAAGGAAACAAGGCTAAACCTCTCCCGGCTGGGAGTTACGAACACAATCCTTTTCCACAAAAGCTCTCTCTACATGGGAGAGCTGGAAATTGAGTTTGATAAGATTCTTCTCGATGCACCCTGCACGGGCTCGGGAACCATTCACAAAAACCCGGAAAGAAAGACAAACAGAACACTGGAAGACATAAAGTTCTGTCAGAACCTGCAAATGCAAATGGTAAAGGTCGCTTTAGAGAACCTCAAGGAGGGGGGAGTATTGGTTTATTCTACCTGTTCTTTAGAGCCGGAGGAGAATGAGTTTGTTGTTCAGTGGGCTCTGGACAACTTTGATATTGAGCTTCTCCCCCTTAAGTACGGTGAACCAGCTCTAACAGCACCCTTTGGGATAGAGCTTAGCGAGGAGCTCAGCAAGGCGAGGAGATTTTATCCAGATAAGCATAATACAAGCGGATTTTTTGTTGCAAAAATAAGAAAGAAGGGCTAATTCACTCGTTTGGAACCTTTCCTTTCAAAAGCCGATCCTCAATCTCGTGTAGCCTTTTCTTTGTGTCCTCGCTTAGCAGGCTTTCAAGTTCTTCTCTCGCTGCTTTTGCGAGTTCAAACTTGGATGCACACTCCTTAGACACATCCACCCACGGAATTTTCTTGCCCTCAAAGAATACGTCTATATCCGCAAATCTCTGATAACCTCTATACTCCAATCCTTTGAGGAGGAACTTTATTCTGAGGGGGTCTTCCCATGTTATTAGCTTTATTTTGTAGACCCTAATTCTCATGAAAGGCCGGGGATAGTCCCAGTCCCATCCTTCACTCACGACGTATCCAAGGTCGAGGTCTTCAAGGACTAGGAGCACCCTTTCTATGTTCTCTTCGTATCTCTTTTCGGTGTCGTAGATTCTTATGGTGAGCTCTTTCCAGCCTTCAGGGAGCAGTTTGAAAAGCAGAATGGGTAAATCAGTTCTCAGGGCTCTGTAAACTTCTACGAAGTTTTTTCTAATCAAAAAGGCCTCTTTTATGTCCCTTATGCCCACAGATTCACTTAATTTCTTGTCTGTTACCAAAAGAAGAGTATCTTGCTCTTCGCCCTCGTTAATACCCCTAGCAAAGCTTGTTTCTATCCCCCCATATCTTTTGGGGATTACTTCAGAAGCTTTTTCAGCTTCTTTTGGTACTCTCAGAAGGATTATCTGCGGCCCAAGATTTGCCCTCTCAAAGGGTGCTTTTGCATTTAAGAGCTCCTTTAAAACGCTATCACTACGCATTCTGACCAAAAAGGCACCTTTCTTTGGGTTCAATACAGTCTTCCATTCTTCTGTGGGGGTTACGAAGATTATTGT
This sequence comes from Thermococcus sp. 101 C5, assembly GCF_009372125.1. NCBI lineage: Archaea > Methanobacteriati > Methanobacteriota > Thermococci > Thermococcales > Thermococcaceae > Thermococcus > Thermococcus sp. 101 C5. Next base: position 24,339 of record NZ_WHIZ01000009.1, on the reverse strand, counting down.
GTCAAGTTCTCCGCTTTGATCCCATGCCTCGTCAACCGAAAGTTCTGTTATCCCAAAAAGGTTTTTTAGAAAATTTTCGCCACCCTCAACGTCTGATGTCCTTAAAAAGAGCATCGAGGGTCCAAAGCGCATTAACCTCATCACAATCCCCTCATTGGTTTGTACCCCCGTTCAAAATTCGTACCATCCGGGTAGTTAACCTTAACAACTTTTTTGCTTCCCAAAAGGATGAAGTTCACGTTTAAAAGCCCATTTAGGCCATGATAGAGCTTCCTGAAGTTGTGCCCGTAGAGAATGAAATCGATATCTTTTGGAGGACTTAGCTGGCCGGGGTCATGTGTTAGGGCAAGCTTTAGGCTACCTATCTTAATTATGTCGCCGGGCTGTACTATCTGGGCTTTTTTGACGAGTTTTTTGAGGACTTCTTCACTGTCTTCGTTTCCCGGAACAATATACACCTCAGCTCCGGAATTTTCAAGTATGTCCAACAGCTCTTTTACCCTCTCAGCATACCGCTCTTTTAGTTCAGGCCTTCTTTCGAGTTTTATGTTGTCCACAAGGTCTCCAGTATGGATGATGTATTCTGGCATAGTTTTTTCTATTAAGTTCAAAATGAAAGGATATATATTGTCAGGAGTATCACTTATGTGCATTATCTTGGCCTCTTTACTCTCCAGTAGTTCCTTTGGCAGTCCTCTTCTTCTTAAGAAGCTCGGTAGGTTTAGTATCATCATAATAAATCCGAAACAACATTTTATATACCTTTGGCTCTAATCTTAAAGCGGTGAACAATATGAGCATCTTAGTATTAGGAGCTGGCAATGTTGGAAAGGCGATAGCCTATGATCTGAGCAATGATTTTGAAGTCTGGGCAGGGGATAGAGACTTGAGTCGATTGGAAGACGTGAAAACCTATGCTAATCCGATAAAGGTAGACGCCTCTGACTTTGGAAGCTTGGTAGAGACAATAAAGGGCTTTGATCTTGTTGTAGGTGCTCTTCCGGGGAGGTTTGGATTTAAAACTCTAAAAGCTGCCATAAAAGCTGGAGTGGATATTGTAGACGTTTCTTTTATGCCTGAAAACCCGTTATCTCTTAGGGAAGATGCTGTAAAAGCAAATATAACGGCTGTTGTTGATGCAGGTTTTGCTCCGGGGCTCAGCAATGTCTTCTTGGGGAGGATATACCAAGAGCTAAACCCTCTTGAAGAGGGAATAATCCGTGTAGGTGGGCTTCCAAAAATCCCAAAGCCGCCCCTTTACTATAAAATCACCTGGTCGCCGTATGACCTAATCGAAGAATACACAAGAAAGGCAAGAATCGTAAAGGATGGTGAAGTTGTAGAAGTAGCCCCGCTGGAAAGAATCTGGAAAGTAAAGCTCAAAGATTTCGAATTTGAAGAGTTTGTAAGTGATGGTCTGAGAACCCTTATTGAGACAGTAAATGCAAATCATCTCGAGGAGAGAACCCTCAGGTGGCCCGGACATCTGGAAAAAATGAAAGTCCTGAAAGAGCTCGGATTTTTTGAGGAAGAAAACGTTGATTTTACGCTTAAGGTCATTGCTCCGCTGATGAACTACGAGAGTGGGGACTTTTCGATAATGGAAGTCTACGGCAGAGGGTACCAAAATGGAAAAGAGAAGGAAATTAGGTACATCCTTTATGATGAAGCAAAGGATGGCTTTACTTCTATGGCGAGAGTGACGGGGTTCACAGCCGCTATAATTTCCAGAATCGTTATGGGTGGGGAATGTGCATACGGAGTAATTCCTCCCGAAGTCTTGGGGATGAGAGACGACACGTACTCAAAGATAATGCAGGAAATAAAGAAAAGAAATATCCACGTGGAGGTGATGGAAGGTGCTCCATCTGATAATAGCCGATAGTGAACTCGAACTTGTCCCGGAAAAGATAAGGGATCACCCCTCAGTTGTCAACTATGCAAAGAAGAGGGGAAAGAAGCCGGATGAAGTGCTCCTTGATTCAACATACCACCATTCAGCACTCAAAATGTTAGAAGATGGAGACAGAAGGGGAAGGCCGGATATAGTTCATTTCTGCCTTATAAACGCCCTTGAGAGTATATTGAACAAGGAGGGGGAGCTTAGGGTTTATGTGCACACAAGGAACAATGAGGTTATCTACATTAAACCCGAAACCCGGCTTCCGCGGAATTATAACCGTTTTGTAGGGCTGATGGAAAGCCTTTTCAAAGACAAAGTCGTTCCTAAGGGTCTTGAACTTCTGAGGATGGAGAAAAAGACGCTTTTGGAGCTCCTTGGGGAGATAAAGCCAGACGGTGTTTTCATAATGCATGAAACTGGGAATTTATTGACTCCTAAAGAGCTCGGAGAAAGGCTGGTCAGTTATACTTCACCGGCTGTTGTTGTTGGGGGCTTTCCCCATGGGGACTTTTTGAGTGAAGTGGAGGGAGAAAAGGTCAGCATTTACAGGGAACCTTTGATGGCGTGGACCGTTGTCAACGAAGTTTTGATAAACTATGAGAGGAGTTTGCTCTGGTGAAATATTTTCAAAAATTTTTTAAATGCTTAAAATAAACCACACCAAGAACGTTTGTGGGAGGTAATGAAAATGGGAGACAAAACCAGAGTTCAGGTTAGTAAGCTCAAACCTGGAAGATACATCCTTATTGATGACGAACCCTGCAGGATAACCAACATTACAGTTTCATCCCCGGGTAAGCACGGTTCAGCAAAGGCAAGAATTGACGCTGTTGGAATATTTGACGGCAAGGTTAGGAGCATCGTGAAGCCAACAAGCTCTGAAGTTGATGTCCCAATTATCGACAAAAGGACTGGGCAGATTATAGCAATCACTCCAGACACAGTCCAGCTCATGGACATGGAGACCTACGAGCTCTTTGACGTCCCAATAGCAACGGGCGTTGATGACGAGATCAAGGACAAGCTTAGAGAGGGCATTAACGTTGAATACTGGGAAACCCTTGGCAGAATAAAGATAATGAAGCTCAAGGGAGAAAGCGAGTGACTCTTTTCTTAAATTTTTATGGGATTCCTAGGGCTTCCAACAACTTTACTTGCAGTTTTAATTCCTCGCTCTATTGCTTCTTTTAAAGAATCTCTTTGGGAGATGCCTGCCATTATTGTTCCGAAGAGTGAGTCTCCAGCACCCGTGAGTTCTACAACTCTCGTTTTTCGGAGGGTACTGAGATGACATTTTCTTCTTCATCAAGTGCAATTACACCCTTCTCTCCCATACTCAATATGACATTTCTTGCCCCAAGTTTTTTAAAACATCCCAATGCTTCATTCGGGCTTTTTGCCCCAAAGAGTTCTCGGGCATCTTCCATCGAGGGTTTAACATAATCTGCCATTGATATTGCTTTCAGCAGCACATCTTTACTTGTGCCCCACTGTTCCCACAGGTTTTTTCTGTAGTTGGGATCAATCGAAATTAGAGCTCCTTCTTTCTTTGCACGCACTAGTGCACTAAATATGGCTTCCCGTGCTGGAGGTAGGGAAAGGGCAAAAGCGGAGGTGTGCACGATTTTAGCCTTTTCCCAATATTTCTCAATTGTTCCCTCCGTTAGGAACCTATCGGCTCCTCTATAGATTATGAACTCTCTTCCTGCCCTTTTTATTAGAACTAAAGTCGTGTTCTGCTTAATACGAATAGGCTCGAGCTTTGAATTGAGGGATAAGAGTTCTTCATTAATTAAATCAGCAAGAAAATCATCTCCTATTGTTCCTATGAATTTTACTTTAGCTCCAGCTTGTTCTGCATAAAATGAAAAGTTAAGGACTGAGCCGCCAGCGTGCATGCTTAGCTTCTCGTTTCTCAGTTTTAAGTCCACGAGAGCCTCTCCAAGTGCAATAATGTCTTTCATTGTTGCTCCTCCAGTTTCTTGTAGAGTTCGAGCATTTCTTGGGCGATACTGCTCCACGAGTACTTCTCCATGACTTTCTTGTAGGCTCTATCCACGAATACCCTCCTAAGCTCCTTGTCCTCAAGGAGGAACGCTATTTTCTTCCCCATCTCCCTTGAGTCCCTCGGGTCAATCAGGAAGCCGTCGTATCCGTCCTGGAGAACCTCCGCCGAGCTTTCCGAGTGGGTCACCATGGGGAGTTATCATAGCTACCCTCATAACCTCACCCCTTAAAGAAATTGAAATTTGAATGGAAGTAATGCAGAGAAGCTAACCATAAACAAGTTTCTTCGTCTTGGAGTCAAAAATGTATATCCTATCCTCCTTTGGTTTCCAGTAGACTTCGGTGATGTTGCTCCCTACTTCCTCGGGAAGCTGAATAACTATCTCTAAATTCCCGTAAGTTACGTGACCGTAGCTTTCTACCCCCAGCTTCTCTATTCCTAGTATTTTGCCTCTCACAAAGCCTGCTTTCTCTTCTTTAGCAATTTGGACGTGTTGAGGTCTAAAGCCCAACACAGCTTTTCCTTCTATACCTACATCTTCTGGAAGCTCCAAAGAGAATTCTCCAGCATCAAAAATAACCTTATTGTCTTTTTTGAGGATTTCTCCTTCGATTAGATTCATTGGAGGACTTCCGACGAAGGTGGCAACGAACGTGTTTGATGGTTTATAGAAAATCTCATCTGGAGTGCCAACCTGCTGGAGAACCCCCCTGTTCATGACCGCTATCCTGTCGGCCATTGTCATGGCCTCAACCTGATCGTGGGTGACGTAGATTGTTGTTATTTTAAGCTCATAGCTTAGAAGTTTTTTGAGCTCAAAACGCATTTGGGTTCTTATCTTTGCGTCTAAATTACTCAATGGCTCATCAAGCAGAAACACTTCTGGTTCCCTTACAAGTGCCCTAGCCAATGCTACTCTCTGCTGCTGACCACCACTTAGTTCACTGGGTTTTCTGTTCAACAGTTCACTTATGCCTAAAAATTCTGCGACTTCCTTTACCTTTTTAATCCTTTCCTGTTTTGGGACTCTTGCCATTTTCAGTGGGAACTCTATGTTTCCAAAGACAGTCATATGGGGGTATAGTGCATAGCTCTGGAACACCATTGCGGTGTTTCTTTTAGTTGGGTCTATCTCATTTACTAGCTGTTCTCCAATCCATATCTCGCCTTCTGTAGGCGTTTCTAGCCCGGCGATCATTCTCAATGTGGTTGATTTTCCACATCCGCTAGGCCCAAGCAAAACCATAAATTCTCCGTCTTTTATCTCCAGATTGAGTTTGTTAACGGCTATCACATTACCGAACTTTTTTGTAACATTTTTCAGCAGAACTCTCGCCATTAGCCTTTCCCTCCTGTAACAACTATACCCCTAATCAGGTATTTGTTCAATACAAGGAAGAGTATTATAGTGGGTGCTGACGCAACTAAAGAACCCGCAATTATTGGTGTGTATTCCGTCCACATTGCCCTTTGGAAAGCAAAGCTAAGCCCTACCGGAAGTGTGAAGTTTTCTGGAGATCTTAAGAATATAAGAGGTCCGATAAAGGCGTTCCAAGAACCCAAAAATTGATAAACTGCCACGGCGCCCAAAGCCGGCTTTGCCAGCGGAAGGGCAATGTAGAAGAATGCTTTTATTGGTCCACAGCCATCTAAACGGGCGGCTTCAAATATCTCGTTTGAAAGGGACATAAAATACTGCCTCATTAGGAAGATACTGGAGACATTAGTTATTCCGAGCAGGGCGAGTCCGAAGATATTGTCTATTAGGCCGAGCTTGTAGATTATAATGTAGTTTGGAACGAGCGTTACAAACATTGGTATCATGAGAAGTGATAGTAATGCCGAGAATATTACATCTCTCCCTGGGAATTTCAACCTAGCAAATGCATATCCGGCCATGCTCGTGAACATTACGTTTCCTGCGACGATTAATCCAGCATAGAGAGCGGTATTCCTAATCCAACGCGGGAAGAGCTCTAGTCTAAACAGCTTTTGATAGTTCTCCAGTGTAAAAGGATTGGGTATCCACTCTGGAGGATACCTTGAAGCTTGCGCCCATGTCATAAAGGACGCAACGAGTGATCTTATGAATGGCATTAGATAAACAAGGGCAAACGTTAAGAGCACAACGTATGTTATGACAATCCAAATGCGCCTTATTAGCCTTTCTTTTTCCTTGGGAGTCATCTCATGGCCCTCCCGTACTTTTTCTGAAAGAGATATGTGGTCGTAAAGATTATCGCGAATAAGAACCAGCTTTTTGCAGCCGCTACTCCCGGTCTAATCCTAGTGAAAGCTTCGTTATAGATGTCTAGTGCCACTGTATACCCAGCGCCTCCAGGGCCTCCATTAGCTCCGGCCATTACCCATGCTAGGTCAAACATTTGAAGGGCACCTATCAATCCCATAACTACAACGTAGACTATCATTGGCCTTAGCATTGGAATTGTTATAAAAAAGAATCTTCTTATAGGCCCTGCCCCATCGAGCATCGCCGCTTCATATATTTCTTTTGGAATTGCCTGCATTGCTGCTAGGAAGGATACCATAAAGTGTCCACTTGTTCCCCATATTGCCACTATGGCTATTGCCAAAAGCAGATACTCTCTGCTGTTTATCCAATCTATTGGCTGGAAGCCGGGGATGATGTGGGCAAGGGCGAAGTTAATAAAACCATTTTTCATAAACAGCCAGATAAAAATCAATGCTACTATAACGGATGAAGTCGTAGCGGGGAGAAAATAGGACACCTTAAAAAACTGTTGTCCTTTAATCTTCTGATTTGCAAAAGCCGCCAAAACTATTGCGAGAAAGGTTTGAACTGGAACAACTATGGCGGTGTAAATAAGGATATTTTTCAATCCGGTATAGAATGGAGAAAGTAAATATGGAGCTCCATGAAGGCCTCTTATTAGATCCCTTATTACTATCTCAAAATTCTTTAAACCTACAAACTGCATCTCTCCAATGTAGTCCCACTTAAAGAAGCTTAAATATAGGGCAAACATCATGGCAAAGTATCCAAAAACTATGTTTAGAATAACTGCGATTGAAATAAGTGATAGTCCAGCAACAATCTCCTTATTTCTAGCTTTCTCATAAAAAGAAAAAGAAGAAAACATTTCAATCACCTCAGCTACTTAGCTCTTCTTGCACGACCTGTTTCATAACCTCAATAGCTTCATCTATTGTCATCTCTCCTCTCATTGCAGCTGCCATTGCATCGCTGAACTTGCCTTCTAGTGGCCCAGACTTTAGACCCCACAGGAATACGATCATGTCGTCATACTTGAAGGAAAGGGTTTTTCTGTGCTGTGGCCACATGTCGGGATCATTTTCAAAGCCCTTCATGCTTGGTAGGGTTTGTCCTGCTTTAACAACAAGCTCTTTCTGCCCTTCTGGCCCTAATAGAAACTCCACGAATTTCCAAGCTTCTTGTGGGTGTTCGCTTTTGGCATTTATTCCAAGAATGACTGTATATGCCATGGTCACTCTTCCGCTCTTACCTGCTGGAACAGGGGCGATGTCCCAATCTTCGCCATACTTGAAGTCTGGGAACTGGTCGGCCAAGAAGGGTATCATCCAGTTTCCACTAATTACCATAGCCACTTGTTGTTGTCCAAATGCATCTCCAAGCCATCCTGCTCCGACGTCTCCGGGGGCTACTACGTAAGGAGTTAATCCCTGCTGCTCTCTCTCGATTTTTCCTTTCTTGTAGAGGTTTATGTACCAAGCAAGGGTTTCTTTAACTACTGGATTGTCAAACCATGAGGCATCTTCGGGTTTTTCGAACCATGGTTTCGGAGCCCCGTTGCTTACGGCCACAGGTACATATCTGTTGAATCCTCCCAAGTAAATCGCCAATCCGGGCTTTCCTGTCTTATCAGCAATTATCTTTGCATACTCTTCAAGTTCTTCCCATGTTTCAGGTGGTTTTGTCAGTCCAGCTTGCTCAAAGAGTTTCTTGTTGTAGAAGAGTGCTAACATACTCCAATCTTTTGGAAGGCCATAAAGCTTGCCATTTTTCTTAAAGGGCTCCAGCAAGAATGGGTAGAATTTATCAATAAAGCTTTGATCTGCGAGGTCGGATATTGGATACAACGCTCCTTTGTCAATAAATATTGGTGCCCATGAACTGTCCACATAGAATACGTCCGGTGCAACACCTGCTCCAAATGAAGCGAGAATGTTCTCGTGGAACATTTGAGTGATTACTTCGTATTTGACTCCGATAGTTGGGTTCTTTTGCTCAAACTCCTTGATCATCCTTTTATAGTTCTTCATTTCAGTTTCTCCAGCACTCCAGCCTGCAAATCTAATGAAAACTTTTTCTTGCACTTGTGTTTCGACTTTGGTCTCCGTCTTAACTTGTGTCTCTGTTTTTGTTTCTCCAGTTGGTGTCTGGGTTTGGCCTCCTATGCATCCTGAGGCCACTACTGCAAAAAGCAAGGCAAAAATCAAAAGGCCTCCAACGAGGACTTTCTTCATTCTTTTTCCCTCCTTCATTAATGTCCAAATAATGGGGTCTGTCAATATTTATACTACAATGATATTATATAAACCTTACTGATGTAGTATCCAATATATTTAAATAGTATTATTGCACAAAAATATTAGGAGCAGTGAGCAGTGGGGTGCCGTAATGGAAAACTATACTTTTTTAATTGAAAAGCTGCAGGAGCTAGGGCTCACGAAGAGAGAAGCTGAAGTTTATCTCACCCTACTCATAAAAAATGGGGCCACTGTGAAGGAACTTTTGGAATCTCTGGACATTCACCAGCCTCAGCTTTACAATATAATTCAAAGTCTGATTAGAAAAGGGTTCATTAGGGCCTCCTCTGGAAGACCAAGGGTGTATACTGCAAGCGATATAAGTGCTCTCATAGATGTTCAAAAAATGAAGTTTGATCTTTTAAAGAGCACTCTCCAGGAAGAACTCGCAAAAATAAAGAGCAGACCTGAAGAAGAAGGGCCGTATATCTCAATGGTTAGAAGTTTGGAGGGTGTTTTAGCAAGTATCATAGAAACGATAAATGCTGCCGAAGTAGAGATCCGGGCTGAACTTCCGGCTCCGATCTTTGAAGAGCTTAAGCCCTATCTTCTAGGTGCTCTCCAAAGAAATGTGAACCTGTATCTGCTGGTATACCCAGGTACTGTAAGCTTCGAGGAATTTGAAAGATTTAAAGATCAAGTGAAAATAAAAACCTCTGAATTGGGCAACTTCTTACTTGTTATCTCAGATTTGTCCAGGGCAGTATATGCTAAAAGAAGATTTTTCAGTATCCATAAGCTTCCGGTCTCGAATACGGAGGTTTATGGCTATGTAATTCATGAAAAAGATTTGCTTCTTAGATTACTAAACATTCACAACAATCTATGGATAAAAGCTAAGGAGGTACTATGCTGGATTCCAAGGCCGGAATTGTATCCAAAAATCTTTATTGAATTCTCTATGGCCCTTAATGAACTTGAGACTCTCTTAAGACTTGGGTATACCCCAATAGTTACAGTTGAAGGGCGCGATGTAAAAAATGGTTTTCCCCTTAAAATTAGAGGTAGAGTTCGTTCTGTAAACCGCTTTGGAATTGTGAGCAACTTTGTTCTTGAATACGAAAAAGGAACGCTGACCATTGGAGGCTTTGATGCAGAGGTTGAGGATGTTGAGGCCCAAAGCGTTACAATAGACAAGATAGAACGTCAAACGGGTGGTAAAGGATGATTGCACTGATATGGGACTTTGATGGGGTGTTAGTCTTTACCCCTCATGAAGAAGCGTGGAGGAGAGCAGCTAGAGCATATGGTACTGATATAGACCATGATTTCTATGTAAACCATGTCTCGGGCAAGCCCAGATATGAAGGGGCTCATAACATACTGGAACTTACAGGGATTTATGAAAAGTATGGTGCAGATACGGAAGAAAAAAGGAAAAAGCTCCTTCATGAGTTTGCAGAGTTCAAAAATAAAATAGTCAATGATATGTTCGACAGAGGAGAATATGAAGTTAACTGGAACGCAATACAATTTTTGATAGAAGCAAAAAAAGCTGGCATTAAGAATGCTTTAGCTTCAGCATCTAAAAATGCAACAAAGCTGGCAAAGAAAGTTAAGGTTGGTGAAATGACACTTGCTGACTTGTTTGATGTAAACGTCAGTGGGAAAGCCCCAAGTAAAAAAGATGTGTTTAAATTAGCTATGGAAGAGCTAAAGAGGAACTTCCCAGATATAAGATTTTTCTTTGTTGTTGAAGATGCCCCCGCTGGAGTTCGTGCTGGAAAGGAGCTTGGTGCCTTCACTTTGGGTTATGAAAGGGAAGCGGAACTTGATGCTGACGTGACATTTGAGGATTTTGCAGAACTGAACATTGATACTCTTCACAAAGTGATAGAAAGGGGGGAGGAATATGAAGTTTAACTTCCAGTTTAAAGAGTACTCTCCGAAGACTGAAGAAGTCTATGGAACAATACTAACCCTTGGAAATGGCCATATCGGAATACGAGGTGAAATCGAACTCGAGCCCACAGTGTATGGCACAACTGTTGCGGGAATTTATGACTATGCCCCTTACTTTTATAGGGAGATTGTGAATGCCCCTCGAGTAATTGGACTGGGAATGATGTTCAATGGAGAGCCCCTTAACCTGAGCACACACAAACTTTTGAAATATGAGAGAGAGCTCGATATTGAGGATGGAACTTTAAAAACCTGGATTGAACTGGAGACTAACAAGGGAGCGAGGGTAAGCTATGAGAGTCTTAGAATTGTTCATGGTAAGAGAAAAAACGTAGTTGTGCTTAAGTTCAAGTTCAAGGCAGATAAAAAAGGCCTATTAACCCTGATCAACCCGATTGATGTTGATGTTGCAAATCCCTCCTATCGCCCTGAGATACTGGTTAAGCACTGTTATGCTGAGGAACTCGATTTTGGGGAAGATTTCATATATGCAGGAGTTAAGACCATAGATGGGAAGTATACTCTTGGAATAGCGAGCTCCCTTATAACAGACAAAGAAGCTAACAGGAGTGTAGTTAAGAGCGTTAAAGGCATAGCAGAGGTTCTCAGTATAGAGGTTGAAGCCGATAGAGTTTATGAATTTGTTAAATACATAGTAATCTCCTCGGAAAGAGATAGCGCTCTAAAGGATGAAACTTTGAAAGAGCTTGGAGAAGTCAAAGAGCTTGGTTTTGAAAAGCTTTTTGCTGAACACAGAGAATATTGGAGCGAGATATGGAAAAAGGCAAAAGTTGAGATTGAAGGCGATGAGGAGGCTGAAAAAGGCCTTAATTTCAGTCTTTTTCATTTAATTCAGTCTTTACCGAGGGACAACAACATTTCCCTAACGGCTAGGGGAATACATGGCTTTGGATATAGAGGGCACGTGTTTTGGGACACGGAAATTTATGCACTTCCATTCTTCATAGCTGTTTTTCCCGAAGATGCCAAAAGGATGCTTATGTATAGATATAGAAACCTGGAAGCTGCTAAGGAGAATGCAAAGCTGAATGGATATAAAGGGGCCCAGTTTCCATGGGAATCGGCTGATGATGGGTATGAAGCGACACCTCCTCTGGTCCCCCTTGATATGGCGGGAAGGGAAGTTGTTCGTATTTACACCGGAGAGGAAGAACACCATATAACGGCTGACATAGCGTACACGGTGGATCTTTATTACAAATTTACCAATGACGAGGATTTTATGGCAAAATACGGGCTTGAAATTATATTTGAAACGGCTCGCTTCTGGGCAAGCAGGGTAGAATTTGACGAGAAGAAAGGCTATGTGATAAAGAAGGTCATAGGGCCGGATGAGTATCATGAACACGTGGACAACAGCTTTTTTACTAATCTAATGGCAAAACACAATCTCCTTTTAGGGGTTGCCTATTATAAAAAAGCTCTGAATAAAGGGGGATACTGGAAGAAAACTGTGGACAGAGTAAAGGTTACAGAAGAAGAGGTGCTAAAGTGGAGGGAAATAGCCGAGAAAATGTACCTTCCACCGCAGGTAGATGGGGTTTTTGAGGAATTTGATGGATACTTTGCCTTACAGGATTACACGGTTGATCCCCATGGCATCGGAGAAGCAAGACTTCCTGAAGAAATCAGGAAGAAAATAGGGAAAACAAGATTAATAAAGCAGGCAGATGTTATAGCTGCTCAATACTTGTTAAAAGACCAGTTTGATATTGATACAATCAAAAGGAACTTCGACTACTACATTGTCCGTACAACTCATGCGTCTTCCCTTTCAATGCCCGCTTACTCGATAGTTGCTTCTTGGCTAGGATATGGGGATCTAGCATATGAGTATTTTATGAAATGCGCATATATAGACCTTAAAAATCTATATGGGAATACACACGATGGTTTTCATCTCGCAACGGCTGGTGGAGTATGGCAAACACTGTTTAGAGGTTTCTGTGGCATTGACATAACTGAGGATGGCATAAGCATTAACCCGCATCTTCCTTCAAAATGGAAAGCAGTGAAGTTTGGGTTTTCATTCAGAGGGAGGTGGCTTGAGATTAGAGTTACTCCAAAAGAAGTCATTGTGAAGAGTGACGAGGGCAAGGAGGTCATTAAGCTTAGCATAGCTGGCAAAGAAGTTTCTCTAAGACCCAATGAGAAAATTGTCGTTCCTCTTTAGCTTTTAATCTTGCAAAACTTTTTAACCCATATCCTAAACCTTCTCGGGGTGAAGGATAATGGAGTTACTCTATACCTACGAGACACTAAAGCTTGAATTCCCAATGAGCAGTATTGAGGAAGCTGACTTTGTAATCCTCGGCATCCCATTCGACGGAACGACCTCTTACAAACCCGGAACAAGGTTCGGGCCTACGCTGATAAGGCAGGCCACGCTCAATCTTGAGAGCTACATTCTGGACTACGACATTGATATTGCAGGGGTAAAGATAGCCGATGTTGGTGATTTAGCAATCGTCGCTGGTAACCCTCTTGAAACCATAAAAAGAGGCATTGAAACTATAGAAGAAATAAAGAAAGCTAATCCCAAGGTCGTGCCCATAATCTTGGGCGGTGAGCACTCAATGACTTTCGCTCCAGTGAAGGCATTAAAACCGAAAAGCTACGTGGTTTTTGATGCCCACCTCGATTTAAGGGAGAGCTACGAAGACAATCCATGGAACCATGCATGCGTCGCCAGAAGGATTTCAGAACTTGGGATAAAAGTTGCAGAGTTTGGAATAAGGAGCGGCACAAAAGAGGAAGTGGAGTATGCCAGAGAGGTTGACATACCTTGGGTTCATGCAAGGAACTACACCGTTGAAAGGTTCAAAGAGATTGTAAAAGACCTTCCAGAGCCGGTATATGTTTCAGTAGACATAGACGTCTTTGACCTTTCAATGGTTCCTTCAACTGGGACTCCAGAAGCTGGCGGATTGAGGTTCTGGGAAGTCGTAGAGGCACTGGAATGGTTGATGAAGAACAAAAAGGTCATAGGTTTCGATATAATGGAAGTTGCAGGAATGGAGCTTGGGGATGTTACAGCTTTAACCGCCGCAAAGCTTCTCTTTTACATGATTGGAATGCTTTCAAAATGATTATTCTTCTATATACATTTCTTTTAATGCCCGATAGTATGCTTTGTAGATGTCCCTCTTTGTTACAACACCAATAAGCCTTTTGTTTTCGGGGCTTTCAATAATCGGAAGGAGGTTTTGGTCATGCTTCATAAGTTTTTCAAATGCATCCTGGGCTGTTTCGTTCAAATATCCGACGCCATACTCTTTGCGCAAAAACCTCTCTATCGGTAGTGCTTTTATTCTATGAGACAGGTTCAGGAAGTCCTTTATTCCCACTATCCCCAGTACGTTCATCTGTTCATCAACAACTGGAAAGCAATCGTGGCCGGTCTCTGCAACGAGCTCTTCAACATATTTTAGTGTATTCCACTTGTAAACAAAGACCGGGTTTGTGGTCATGATTTCACCAACGGGGATAGTCTCTAAAATAACGGGATGGCCGGTTTTTACGTGAAGTCCTCTCCGCTCGAGCTTGAGAGTATATACCGAGGAGCCCTTGAGAATAAACCTGGCTGTTAAAAAGCTCGTTGTTGCGGAGGTTATAACTCCGGGAAGGAGGGCATATCCTCTGGTGAGCTCTGCTACCATAAGTATCTGGTTTATTGGGGCCTGAGTTATTCCGCTAAAGAACGCCGCCATACCTGCCAGGGCATAAACGGAGGGGTTGATTTCAATAGCGGGGAAGAGAAGCTTTAAAACCGTTCCATATGCTGCTCCGAGGAGGGCACCGATATAAAGGCTGGGAGCGAAGATGCCACCGCTGTGGCCGGAGGATATTGTCAAAGACGTTGCCATCATTTTTCCGATTCCTAGAAGAATAAGGGTAGTAAGGGGAAGCAGTCCTGCGATGGCAAGCTCCATCGCTTCATAACCAACTCCAAGTATCCCATATCTGGGAAAGAACATCCCGATAAAGCCAACACTTAGTCCCCCAACAAAAAGCTTTGTCCACAGCGGTGTTTTAATAGCTTCAAACCTATCTATCAGCCAGAACAGAAACTTTGCCCAATAAGCCGCTAGAACGCCAAACAGTAATCCCATAAGGAACAGGAAGAGAAGTTCGCTGTGATTATGGGCGATCTGGAGGGGGATATTGACCTCAAAAGCATCTCCCAAGAACAGCAATGTCACGGTATTGGCCACGACAGCGGATAAGAATATCGGGACGAGGTTTATTGAAAATATCCCCATGTAAACGACTTCAAGGGCGAACATCGCTCCGGCAAAGGGAGTATTAAACGTCCCCGCTATCCCTGCAGCCAAGCCACAGGTCGTTAAGAGTTTTTTCAGTTCTGGAGAGAGTTTAAAAGTCTGTGCTAAGGCTGAGGCTAGTGAGGCTCCAATAAAACCTATGGGGCCTTCTCTCCCAACACTTCCCCCACTTCCAATGGTGATTGAAGTTGCTACTACCTTTAAAACCGCCAGCTTGCCCTTTATTTCTCCTCTCTTAAATATTACTGCCTCTATGACTTCAGGTATGCCGTTCCCCTTTAGTTCGGGATGACTTTTAATTAGTGGTGCAACTATGAGGCCCCCTATTGCTGGAAGCAAAATGTATCCAAGATTATACCCATGATAATAGATAGAGATGTGCGGAAGTAGAATATCAAAAAACAGCAACCTCGTAAAAGATATCATCTCTCTAAAGACAACTGCCCCTAACCCACCAACTATCCCGGTGAGTATGGAGAGGAAAAGAATTGTTGCCCACTTCTTTACATAATTCTCGTTTCTCATCGGCGCAGAGTAGCTTCGGGGATATTTAAAGATTAAAGAAACCAGAGGTTGGCATATTAAGGTTTAAAAAGTTGATAAAAATTAGCCTTTTAAGGCTTTTTCCAGCAGCTCCAGTCCTATGTTGAGGTATTCTTTTGCTTTTTCTTCGCTTCTTGCTTCTGCAAAGATTCTTATTATCGGCTCTGTTCCGCTTGCTCTTACGAGCACCCATCCGTCTTCAAAAAGAACTTTTGTCCCATCGGTTGTGTCGACTTTTAGCCCTTCTTTCTCTGCGATCTCCGCTACCCTTGCCACTATAGCCTTTCTGTCCCCTTCTATGTGCCTCTTGGTCTTTACCTGATAGAACTTTGGAAGCTCGTTTATAAGCTCGCTGAACTTTTTACCGCTTTTTGCAAAGATTTCAACTATTTTTGCAGCGGTCATAGCTCCGTCTCTACCCAAAACGTGGTCTGGGAAGATAACTCCCCCGTTTTCTTCTCCGCCTACAAGTCCATTGTGCTCAAGCAGTGCCCTCGAAACTATCAGATCCCCAACTTTTGTCTTCAGGACTTTTCCTCCGTAGGTTTTGGCGAGCTCGTCTATTATGTGGGATGTTGCTATGGTCGTTACAACTAGGCCTCCTTTATTCTCTTCGAGCATTGCTTTCACGACTAGTGCGAAGGTTTTGTCTCCTTGAACAAAGTTTCCGTTCTCGTCTATGAAGACTGAGCGGTCTGCATCGCCATCTTGGGCTATTCCAAAGTCCGCTCCAAGTGCTTTCACGATCTTCATAAATCCTTGGAGATTCTCTTCATTTGGTTCTGGATTCCTTGCTGGGAAGTGTCCGTCTGGATGGGCGTTTACGCTAACAACTTTACAGCCGAGTTCTCTCAGAAGGTAGGGAAGCACTAGCGAGCCGGCACCATTCGAGGTATCCACCACGACAAAGGGTCTTCTCTTTCTTATTGCCTCCACATCCACCTTTGCCTTTATTGCGTCTATGTAGGGCCTTATTATGTCCCTCTTCACCAGCTGGCCTATTTCGTCCCACTTGGCTCTGGAATAGTCTTCTTTGAAGAATAACTCCTCTACAATCTCTTCCCTCTCTTTCCTAAGACCAAGACCGTTTGGCTCGAGAAGCTTTATTCCGTTGTACTCTGGCGGGTTGTGGCTTGCGGTAATTACAGCTCCCCCATCTACTTTGAAGTACTTGCATGCGAACTGAATTGCTGGTGTCGGTGCTATGCCAACATCTATGACGTTAACTCCAACGCTTAGAAGACCGCTTATCAGGGCATTTTTGAGCATCTCGCCGCTAACTCTGGTATCCCTTCCCACTACCACCCATAACTCCTTGCCGGGCTGTTCCCTTTTTAGGAGCGTTCCAAATGCCATCCCCATTTTGAGTGCAAATTCTGGGGTTATCTTTTCATTTGCAATCCCTCTAACTCCAAACGTTCCGAATATCTTGCCCATCTCCATCACTCCCTCCCAAGTTCAATCTCTTCCAAAGTCATCTTGAAACCTTTCAATGTCGTCTTCGCCTAGGTATTCTCCAATCTGGGTTTCTATAATCTCGAGGACTACTTTTCCGGGGTTTTCGAGTCTGTGAACGACTCCAGCTGGGATGAACGTGCTCTCTCCCGGCCTTAGGAGGAGCTCTTTATCGCCGACCTTTACTTTCGCAGTTCCTCTAACAACAACCCAGTGTTCTGAACGGTGATAGTGCCTTTGGAGGGATAATCTTTTGCCGGGCAGGACGGTTAGTCGCTTTATCTTGTATCTCTCCCCTTCTTCAAGAACGGTATATGAACCCCAGGGTCTGTAGGCAGTTCTGTGGACTATGGATCTCTCATCTCCTTTTTCTACCAGCTTTTTGTAGACCTCTTTGACTTTCTGGGTTTCTCCTTTCTTAGCTACGAGCAGGGCATCTCCGGTGTCTATTATCACTAGGTCTTTCACTCCCACAGTTGCGGTTAGCCTTTCTGTTATTATCAGATTGTCTTTTGAATCTACGTTTATATAATCGCCTTTAAACCCTCTTATGCTTACGGCATTACCATGTTCATCTTTCTCAAAGGCTTCGTATAGTGCATCAAAGCTTCCCAGGTCATTCCAGTAAGTGTTTAAAGGCACTACGGCTGCTTTGTTGGTCTTTTCCATGATGCCGTAATCTACGGAAATCTCTGGGACTTTCTCGTATGCTTCTTCAATGCTCTTTGCATCTTCGAAGGCATTGTACACTTCTGGCGCGAGATTCTTCACTTCTTCGATGAATAGAGAGCTATCAAAAAGGAACATACCGCTGTTCCAGTAGTAGCCTTCTTCGACATAGCGTTTTGCGGTTTCGTAGTCTGGTTTTTCTTTGAACTCCGCTACTCTGTATCCTCCTTCGAGTTTTTCTCCGGGTTTTATATAGCCGTAGCCGGTGTGAGGCCTCGTTGGTTTAATACCAAAGGTAATGAAATATTTGTCTGCAAGTTTTTCAGCGTTTTCAAATGCCTTTATGTAGTCGTCATTAACTCTTATCAGGTGGTCTGAGGGCAGAACAGCGACTTTTGATTTTCCGTAGTTCTCTTCTATGGCCTTCATTCCCCAGAAAATCGCGGGTAAGGTGTTCTTTCCAACGGGCTCGAGGAGAATGTTTTCTTCTGGTACCTCTATGCCGAGCTCCCTCAGATCGTCCATAACTCTGAACTTATACTCCCTGTTTGTAACGATAAATATTTCCTTGGGTTTTGAGAATTTTAATGCCCTTTCAACGGTCTTTTGGAAAAGAGAAGTGCTGTCAAAAATTCTTATAAACTGCTTTGGCATTAATTCTCTACTCAATGGCCACAATCTAGTTCCTTTTCCTCCGGCAAGGATGAGTGTCTTCAAATTACCACCTCCATAAGCTCTTTTATTGTCTTTATCTTCTTAGCTCTTTTGTGTGGAATATTTATGGCAAAGGGATGGTCAACAACTTCAAGCATCGGGATATCGTTTTCTCCATCCCCCACGGCGTAGCTTTCTACTTTTTCAATTCTGGAGTACAAGTCTATTAGAATTCTTGCCGCCTTTCCCTTATTGGTATCTCCGGTAACGGTGTAGAACCTGCTCCCTCTTGTGATCTTTAACCCCCTTTGCTCTATCTCTTTTTGAAATCCTTCCTTCGTCCATTTGAAAATCGTCTCTGAGTATTCTCTTCTCACAGCGAGTTCTGCAAGCTCCTTTGGAAGGCCAGTAAATTCCATGATTTCTTCGATGGTTGAGTTTCCGTAATATTTTAGCCCAAAGCGGTCACTTATCTCATCTAAAGCTTTTCTCACGGTCTCATACCCTGTGCCGAGTTCAATGATGTAATAACTTTCATCTTCTCTGCTGTGGGGAAATTCAAAGGGAAAGTATCCCTTTGGGATGTAAATTGCACTCCCATTCTCAACTATGAAGGGGTCCGGGACTTTGAGAGCTTTTCGGTAATACTCCTGCTCTGCCTTTGTTTTTGAAGAGTTAAAGACTATCTTGAACCCCTTTTCATTCAGGAAGTCCACTATCTCCTTTGCAGGCTCTGGAGAGTAGTCTTCTCCAATGAGGGTTTTGTCCAAGTCCAGGAAGATTACCCTCATAAGTCGAACCTCAGGAGGGTTTCTTGGTTTGACTCAAGTACGTTCATCCACTTTTTGGGGTCTATGTCTTTTATCGGTCTCATGATCCTTGGTTTTGGTGGTTCTTCGGTTTCTGTTATTATTCCGTGCATTCTGAGGTCCTCTAAAATCTGCCTCTTCAACCGTTCTGATGCGAGTTTTGAGTGGTATATTGTGGTTAACGACAGCAGCACCATCTCCTTTACATGTTCTTGTCCCTTATCCTCATGGAAGTGGGGGTTTAGCGTTTCTATCTGGAATATTTCTATTCCTTGGTCAAAAACATCTTGGAACTCTTCTACGTTTTCCCAGCTGCCGAAGCGCTCAAGAAGGTACACTATTTCATAGGGCTCTATTGAATAGCCCGTTGAAAACGGCATGATTTCCGCAAGCTTCATTGTCATTGCGTGCTCTCCCGCATTGCCTGTTGCCATTATCGTGGTTTCAAATGTGGTCTTCTCACTTATCAGCTGGTTCAGATAGCGGTTGGTTATCTCACTTACCCTTCCCCATTTTCTGAAGTAAAGGGTTCCTCTGCTGACTTTGGGCTTGTGCCTCCAGTGTAGCCTTACCATTGCGTATTCACTCTCACTCATCAGGAAGCCAGCAGCATAGTCCTTGACGTATTCATTTACAGCTCCGGGGATGTAGTTGTCAGCATCGATGAATCCTACGTATTTGGCTCCTATTGCCCTAGCAAGCATAATTCCTATGAGCATGCCCTCTCCTTTTCCGCTTCTCACGAGTCCGTTTTCGTCTAAGATGTCTTCATATCCAGTCTCTCTGAACGCCTCCGCTAGTCCGGGGTCTCTTTGGTGGATCATAATAACCTTCGAGTGCGTTAGGTTGCAGAAGTGTTTTACCAGATCTACTTCCTGCCTATATCTGTTGGGGCCCTCTCTCTTGCTGTTGGAGACTATTATGATTGGCGATTTGTGGGGGATTGCCTTGAGAACACCATCAACCAAGTGAAGCTTTTCGTTTTTCATCGGCACAATTATTGCCATTTCTCCAATGGTTCTGTAGATATCTTCCCTCGGGATATTTTGAACAGTGAACATGGGAACATCTTCAGTCTCTGTGTCCATCTTGATGACTTTTTGCAGTTCGTAAATCTTCACAGCTCCAAAAATCTCTTTATAAACCGGGGCTTCTAAAAGCATATTATCACCTCCTAAGTGATTAGAGCGAGCAGAATACTAAAAACACTCTGCCAGATACTTTTTTATTTTTTCTCATATATAAATTTTGCCCAAAATTAAAAAATAAAGGAGACTACCTTTTTCTCATACCAAATTCACTGACAAAAGCAGAACTTGAAATGGTATCTCCAATTCCAACGGTGCTCTTGGGAGATGCTACAATCTTTGTTGGCACAAAGGCAAGCTGTCTGTCAGACATATCAATAAGACCGTTTTCAAATTCCGTGAATTCCTTTTCAAGTTCCTCTTCAAGCATTATTGCCCTTTCATTTGTTGGGACACTCAAAGCGTCTCTAATCTGTTCTATTCTCTCAAGGTTTCCTTTCATGGCTTTAGCAGCTGCAGCGAGGGATGCAAAGAGCAGAGCATCCCTTACCTCTTCTCCTCTGTATTGAGTTAGGGCGAGATAGTAGCCGTAGGTGTGGAAGTGAATTCTTTCAATTCCTGTCTCGTCCATTAAAACATTCATCGCATCTATGACTGAGAAGATATGTCCCTCTAGAACTTCTTTTGCCAGCTCTTCGCCTCCAATTATCTCCATTATTGAGGCAAGCTCCACTTCGTTAAGGCCGACGCTTGTGAACTTAGGTAAAAGCTCTATAAGTGCCTCTCTAACCCTTCTGTTTGCGGTATAGGCAAATTCAAAGTGGCTTTTCACGTTGTAGCGGTTGAGGATAGTGAGGTGGCTTTCAACTCTGTCTAGGACATCTTTGTATGTTGTTCCGTCAGGGTAGTATTCCTTTAGAACCTGCAGCCCGCTTATTATTGCCAGCTCAACGTTTTTGGCAATTTTCTCAAAGCTCTCTCTGAATTCCTTTCTCATGTAAACCCTTGCGTTGTAGTCATCGGCATTGGCTATGAAGCGATTTTCTCTCGGTGATTGAATCTCAAAAACCTGAAAGCCTCTGGGGAACTCGTATATGTAGTGGATTAACTCTTCTTCCTCTGCAATGGCATCTTTAGGGTGAACTAGCTTCAGCTCATTTCCTTCAAAGACGGGGACATAAATAGGGCCATCTACAAACAGCTCTGCCTGAAGCTTTGGATTTTGAGGAACATGAACAATCGTTGGAATCCTATAAACTCCCCCAAGAAGGTTCGCCATTATTCCGGCTTGCCCTCCGATTCTCAGCTCGTCCCATCCCCACTCTCTTAAATATTTCCTAACGCCCTCACTCTCTACAAACCACTCCATAGCCTTGCCGAGTTTTATGCTCCTTAATATTCCTGCAAAAAGCTCTTCAAGTGAAGAAATTTTCTCTGGAGGCTTTTCAACCATCTCAAAAACTTTCTCTTTTCCTATTTCGGTTATTCTTTTTTCTAAATCCTCTTTGTCCAGATACTTTATGGCGTCGATATTGGTGTTATACGCTAAAAGAACACCATTAACGTTTGGAACTGCGTTTAGGGCATTTTCAAGAGCGTTTACATACAGACTCTTCCACAGTCTTATCCTATCTTTAAGGCTCTCCTTCATAATTTATCACCTCCAGTGTTAGTTATGCACTCAAAATTAATAAACCTTAGCTAAGACAAACTTCAAAAACTCCGGGCATAAACTATGGATGATGATAATCAAAGGCATCGGGTTGGATTCTTCATCAAAAGTTGCCTTCCAAAGTCACGCCCACACAGATCATTTTGTTAGTGGGGACATCATAGTATCCACAAAACCCACAAAGTTTCTCAGCCACCTTAAAAAAGGCGGATTCTACAGGACTTACAGATTTGGAGAGAGCTTTTACATAGGAGATTACAAAGCAAAGCTTTATCCTGCAGGCCACATGTTAGGCTCCGCTCAAATCTACATTAGATTCGATGAGTTTTCTCTGCTCTATACTGGGGATGTAAAGTGGTTTAAGCTCAGAACGGCTGAAAAAAGCAAATTCAGAAAGGCCGATATTTTGGTTATTGAGGCCACCTACGGTCTTCCAATGTACAACTTTCCGACACCCAGAGAAGCCGAAAAGAAGCTTATAGCATTTGTGGAAGAAGCATTAGACAGAAACAAGACTCCGACACTCTATGCTAATCAAATGGGGAAAGCTCAGGAACTGCTTAAAATTTTGGACGTTCATGGCTATTCTGCGAGGGTTTCGGGTGACATAAGAAAAGTTGCCCGGATTTATGAAAAATTCGGGGTTAGGTTTAACAACATCTCAAAGGATGGGGAGGTGGTTATTAGGGGATTTAGAAGCCAAAAACCTGTGGATGGACTTCATCCCTCCGAATTATTCGTTTCAGGGTTTGGAAATCTAAAACTCAGCAACCATGCGGATTTCTGGGAGCTTATAAAAATAATTGAGAAGGTTAAGCCCGAAAAAATTTATACCCGATACGGTTATAATAGGGAATTTGCAAAGATTTTGAGAGGCTTGGGATATGAAGCGAGGCCGATAGAGGATGTTTTGCTTTCAGGAGAATTAATTTGAAAGAAGAAGGAAATCAGAGTGATTTCAAGTATTCAGCATAAGCGTTGGCATCCATAAGCTCTTTTAACTCTTCTTCAAGGTTGGTTGGCTTTATCTTGGCAATCCAGGCTTCGTAGGGGTCTTCGTTGATTTTTTCTGGAGCGTCTTCAAGCTCTTCGTTAACTTCAATTATCTCGCCGCTGATTGGTGCGTAGACTTCGCTTACGGCTTTTACACTTTCCAGTTCGCACAGCACGTCTCCTTTTGCAACTTCTTTACCGACCTCTGGAAGCTCTACATAAGCTAAATCCCCAAGCTCCTTTTGAGCATAGTCGGTTATTCCAACTAAAACGGTACCGTCTTCAAGTACTTGAGCCCATTCGTGGTCCTTGGTATAGTATAGGCCTTCTTTAATCTTGTATTCTCCGACCTCGATCATAACAATCACCATAGCGTTTTATAGCTGAAAAACATTTAAAGCTTTTCCTACTTGCGGTCAGTTCTGAACAAAATTATTATTTGATGGCCACAAATCAACTTAATGGGGAGAGCAATGAAGGACAATCGGAACTTTTGGCTCTATGCAATGGGTCGGTTTGTTTCCCTTGTGGGCAGCGGGGTTCAGGATGTGGCGTTGCCATTGTTTATCCTCGATTTAACGGGATCGGGCACTATAATGGGCATTTTTATGATAATTTCAATGCTTCCAAGGTTGATTCTTTATCCAATTGCTGGAGTGGTGGGAGATAAAATCAATAGAAAGTGGATAATGGTGTGGATGGACTTTGGTAGGGGAGCGGTTATTCTGTTTCTGGCCCTTCTGGCTTCAAGAAATTTGATAACAATCCCCATTCTTTTCGCGGCACAGTTTGTCGTCTCGCTCATGAACGCTCTCTTCGGGCCAGCAACCGGTGCCATGCTCCCGGATATAGTGGAAAAAGAGGAATTAATGAGAGCAAACTCGATTTTGATGAGTCTTAACAGCACAGCTTATATAGTGGGTCCGGCCCTTGGTGGAATAATTTATGGAGTAGGAGGGATAATGGCAGCGTTTCTTATTAATGGTGTATCTTTTATAGCCTCCGGTGTTAGTGAGCTTTTCATAAGATACGAACAAAAAGTGGAGAAGATAAAGAACATCGGTGAGATTGTTGATGGTTTAAGAGATGGTTTAAATTACATAAGAGTCCAGAGAGGGATACTAATTTTAATGAGCTTTGTTTTGGTGGTGAACTTTCTTGCAGTCCCAATATTTGCGGTTCTTTACCCCTATGTAATGAGGGTGGTCATTAAGTTTTCCGCAGAACAGTACGGGTTTTTGGAGACATCCTTTATGGGTGGTATACTTCTTGGGAACCTTCTAATTGGAGCATTTTTCGCAAAGAAAAAGGCTGAAAATCTTTTAGTTAAGGGCTTAATATTTGAAACTGTCTTCCTGCTGGTTTTTGCCATTTTAATGTTTCCACAAAGCATTGCCTTCTTTTTGGGTCCCAGCTGGAGGATGTTTGGAGCTATTGCTCTGGTATCTGTTTTGATGGGGATTTCAAATGCTTTTGTAACTACTCCATTAAACGTGGAATTCCAGCAGCTTGTTCCCACAGAATACAGGGCAAGAGTGTTTTCAGTTGTGGAAGTTATGAGTCAAGGAATAGTTCCTATAGGCTACGGTATGGTGGGAATACTCCTTGATAAACTTCCAGCCCATTGGATAGCTTTTAGCCTGACGGTTCTAATACTTATCTCAGTCTTGCTGTTTGTAGCGAAATATTCAAGGGTTGTGTTTATGGAATTTGAAAATAAGAAGAAAGAAGTTGAAATGAACCTTCCTTGAGGTCTCCCTATCTTGTTCCAGGGCGTGTTTAGTTTCACCCCCTGTTATTTAAACAGTATTTGACTCTGAGGAGGATTTTCAGACCATAACACATTAC
>NZ_WHIZ01000099.1:0-4224 GCF_009372125.1 Thermococcus sp. 101 C5 | reverse complement strand
GGTAGGTTGTAGTATTGTTTAAAGAGGAGTATTGCCAGTATTGTTTTTACTGGAAATTTTTTGGATTTTGGCAGGTTCTTCAGCTTTCCTTCTGATTCGAAGTCTGCTAAAACGTCAAGAATTGCGAATGCCACGCTTTCAGGGTCTTTGAGTCTGTGATCCCATCTGGGGATCACGACAACCACCCGAAAGAATTCAGCAAAAACCCTAATAAAGGTTACTATAAACACGCCCTTTCTAATGGTAAATTTTATATATTTTGAGTGCTTATTATTGGTGAGGATTTCCTTACGCTTGGGGGGACAGATGCAAAGATGGGTAGTTTTGAGCATTGTTGGGGGTGTTTGCTCCTGATGAATCTCCCTCCCAGTACTTTGCTAAAGAATAAGGGGGATGTGATCATGGAGCGCCTATCGATTTTGATTTTTCTCCTATTGTTCTTTCTTTCAAATGTTTCAGCTTCATCCTGCTGGATAGTGGACTATGGAGAGAGCCTTGAAGATGCGCTCGTAACCTCTGAGGGGAGAGTTTTTGCAGTAGGGAGCAGTGTTTTAAGTGTTAATCTTCGAGGAGAACCCTTGTGGGCAATAACGACAGCACGCAGGGATATTAAAATTCATAGGATCGCTTTCACGAGTGAAAAGGATTTAGTAGTGGCTGGAAAGGGGTTTATTGCAAAGTTTAGCCAGACAGGGGATCCCTTATGGATGAAGAAACTAAATGCAATGGATATTGCTACGACTCCCAATGGAGAGATAATCTTTGTTTCTGGGAATATGTTGGTAAGTCTAACTCCCGAGGGTCAAATTAAATGGGTCAAAAAAGCTATGAAACAAAATCAGAGTTCCTTGGAGTTTTCTGGAGTAACTGCAAGTGAAGACAAGATTTTTGTTGTTGGGTATACTTTTGCTCCAGGAGAGGATTATAACGCATGGATTGCTGCTTTTGATTTTGAAGGAAACATCATTTGGCAGAGAGCTATTGATCTGGGATACGATGAATTTGTGGATAAAGTTGATGTGAGCAATGTCTCTGCAGTAGTTGCAGGAGTTTCTGGCTCCCAGCACACTCCATGGATTGGAGAATACTTCGTGATAAAGCTGGATAGAGAAGGCAACCTTATCTGGGCGCGTGAGTTTCTTCCACTGAATCTCTCTGAAAAGATAAGTGAGAGCATATTTTGGTCGATAAAAATCAATGATGTTGATTGCAACTTAAATGGGCAATGTCTTATTGGCGGGAATTTTGTAACTCTCCTCCTTGATGAAAGCGGAGGGCTCTCATGGGCGAAAGGTTTTTCGAGTAATGGTGTTGCGTTAACTGATTCTTTGGCTATATCCGCAAAGAATGTGATCCTCGCATTTCCAGTCAATGGCTCAGGGAGTATTGGAAGAGATGTGCAAGTTGTTTTCTCTGAGATATCCCCAAAACTTATCCCATCAAAATTTGAGTTCCAAAATGCTTCTCTTGCCCTTGAAAATGCTTCCATCAATTTTGTTCCATTAATAGCCCATGGAGAATTCTTGTACTACAATCAAAATTGCTCACAGCTACAGTCCTCTTTGAACACTAAGGAGAGCTTTGTACTGTCTTCGGCAACCCCTGAACAAACAACTACAAGTAGAGAAATTTGTGGTCCTGGTTTTATGCTGTTGATACTTCTAATTTTCCTTGTCAAAAGGTTATTCAAGGATTAGCAACTTATGAGAGCAAATCTTTTTTAACTTTTCATGACAAAAACAAATGGTGGTGGCATGAAAAAGGCTTCACTAATTTTATGCCTTCTCGTTCTTATCGCTGCCACTCCAACGGCCGCAGAAGAGCCAAAGGTTATTATAGAGGTGAACCCGAACCTCGGTTTCTTTTTAAGCAACAACTTCTATAGAGAAAATGGAAACCAGAAGCAACAAAATATAGGATTAAGTCCCGTGCTCCCAGCTTTCCAAGTACCTCTTCTGTTCTTCGGTTAGCTCTTCAATTCCAATACCCATTGCCTTGAGCTTAATCCTTGCGACCATTTCGTCGATCTCTCTTGGGAGAACGTAGACCTTGGGTTCAAGCTTTCCGCGGTTGTCCTTTATGTATTTAGCCGCCATCGCCTGCAAAGCAAAGCTCATGTCCATAATCTCTGCTGGATGTCCATCGGCGGCTGCCAAATTAACGAGCCTGCCCTCTGCGAGGAGGTATAACCTTCTTCCATCCTTCATTTTGTACTCTGTTATGTTGGGTCTTGGGTTGTTAATCTCAACCGCCAAGCTCTCCAAATCGGGCTTTGAAATCTCCACGTCAAAGTGACCGGCGTTTGCCATTATTGCTCCGTCCTTCATTACCTCGAAGTGCTCTCTCCTAATGCAGTTTATGTTTCCGGTTGAAGTTACAAAGATATCACCAACTTTAGCCGCTTCTCTCATTGGCATAACTAAAAACCCGTCCATTCTTGCCTCTAATGCCCTGATTGGGTCTATTTCGACCACTATGACCGTAGCTCCCAGTCCCCTTGCACGCATGGCTATTCCTCTTCCACACCAACCATAACCAACCACAACAACATTTTTACCCGCAACGAGGAGGTTTGTGCTCCGTATTATCCCGTCCCACGTTGATTGGCCCGTTCCATAGCGGTTGTCGAAGAGATATTTGGTGTATGAGTCATTAACTGCTATAATTGGGAACTTGAGCACTCCGTCTTTTTCCATTGCCCTCAGCCTTATCACACCAGTGGTTGTTTCCTCACTTGCACCCCATATTTCCGGTATTAGCTCCTGTCTCTCCTTTAAGACCGTTGATGCCATATCCGCTCCATCATCTATGATAATGTTTGGTTTTATATCGAGGGCTTTGTGCATGAACTCGTAGTACTCTTCTCTGCTTTCTCCCCTTATGGCATATACTTTCACTCCATTCTTGGCTAAAGCCGCAACAACGTCATCCTGAGTGCTCAGGGGATTGCTTGCGGTCGCTGATACCTCGGCTCCGGCGGCTTTTAATGTTAGGAGCAAGAAGGCTGTTTTCATCTCGAGGTGGAGGGTTGCGGCAATTCTAACTCCTTTGAAAGGCTTTTCCTTCTCAAATTCCTGCCTTATGTGCTGGAGAACGGGCATAAACCTCGAAACCCAGTCGATCTTTTTCTCTCCTTCCGGTGCGAGGGAAATGTCCTTTACGCAGTAATCTTTTGTGCAGTCCATAACATCACCTTTTGAGGATAAGGTTAAAGAGTTAAAAAGGTGATTATTAAAGCTGAGTTGCTGCTGAGCTGGAGTGAAAAGCTCATACTTAAAGGTTGCCATTTACAAAGCCTGCATATTGGGGTGGTTGGATGATAATTGATTTAACCCTTGAACTCAGCGAAGAGACTCCTGTATACCCGGGCGACCCAAGGGTTGAGATGAAAAGGTGGGCCACTATTGAGAAGGACGGTTATTACATGAATGCCCTGTTTCTTGGGGAGCACAGCGGGACGCACGTTGACGCTCCGGCGCATTTTATCGCCAATGGGAAGACAATAGATCAAGTGCCACTGGAGAGGTTCATCGGAAAAGGAGCTATCATAGATGTTTCTTACCTGGATAGGAACATAGAGCCCGGAGACATAAAAATGGTGGAGGAGATTGTGTTGTTCTATACCGGTGGAAAGAGCATCTACCTCAGTGAAGAAGGGGCAGAATATTTAGCGGAGAAGGGCATCAAAGCCGTTGGAATCGACAATCCAACGATAGGGGGCTTTGAAGTGCATAAGATTCTGCTCTCCAATGAAATCCTTATTTTTGAGAACCTAACCAACCTCGAAAAGCTCATTGGAAAGGAGTTTACTTTCTTCGGAGTTCCTTTAAAGATAAAAAACGGCTCGGGAAGCCCGGTTAGAGCTTTTGCGCTCATTTAGAAAAGTTTTTAATTTCATGTAGGGATAATGAAGACTATGAGCTGGAAATATGCAGTAGCGTCTGTGTTGCTGTGGTCGACGGTTGCGAGTGCATTTAAGCTTTCTCTTGCCTATTTCACTCCATTGCAATTGCTTTTTTACGCTTCTCTCACTTCACTTATCCTCTTTGCGTTTATATATGGCAAGAGGTTCTCGCTTCGAAATGCGGCCCCTTCTGTATACCTGGGGGCAGTAAATCCCTTTCTTTATCTATTCGGGCGGGAAGACCCCTTCCGATAGGGAGGGGATGAAAGCCCGCAACCCTTAAAACTTCACCTATTAGAAAAATAATAGGTGGTCGCCCA
>NZ_WHIZ01000098.1:0-4285 GCF_009372125.1 Thermococcus sp. 101 C5 | reverse complement strand
ACAACCCTGTTAGCTAAGAGCTCTATCTCCTTAAGCTCCTCTTCGCTGATGCGCTTGTAGTGAGCTATATCTAATCTAGCCCAGTCGGCGCTTAATTGAGAACCCGCCTGCCAGACGTGTTTTCCAAGGACTCTAACAAGGGCTCCCATAAGGACGTGAGTACCGGTGTGGTGTCTCATGTGCTGTATTCTCCTCTCCCAGTCGATTTTTCCGTGAACGCTGTCTCCCTCTTTGAAGCCTTCAGGCTTCTCCACTTTGTGGAGTATTACCTTGCCAACTTTCTGGACATCGAGCACCTTAACGCCGTTTAGCTCTCCCAGATCACAGGGCTGACCTCCGCCTTCGGGATAAAACGCTGTCTGGTCTAAAATCACCCAGTCATCTATCACCCTAAGAACCCTTGCATCGAATTCCTTCATGAAGGGATCCTCATAATAGAGGGTTCTTGTATCAGGCAGGTCTTGAACCAGCTCAAAGTCCACTATACTTTTTTCTTCTTCCTTTTTGGCAGTCTTTTCAGCTTCTTTGGCAATTAAGCTGTAAAAGTTATCTGGGACCTTGACTTTCATGCCTTCTTTCTCCGCAATCTCTTTAACTATTTCAGGGGTCAAACCATGGCTCTCATAGAAGAGGAGGAGCTTCTCCAATGGGAGCTCATTGATGCCCTGCTTCTTAAGCTTCTCTATTTCTCTCTTGACTAGTCCGCTTCCCCTCTCTAAGGTTTCCATGTACTTCTTTTCCTCAACGTTGACCATATCAAGAACAACGTCTTCCATTTCTTTGAACTCGGGGAAAGTCTTGTGCAGAGCCTCTATGTGCATTGCAACTATCTCACTCAGGGGAATCTCTAAACCTAACTCTCTGAGGTGTCTTATGCTCTTTCTTATGAGCAATCTGGCAAGATAACCAGCTTTAACGTTTGAAGGCACAACTCCATCGGAAAGCATGAACGTTAAGGCCTTTGTATGGTCAGCTATTGCATATATCAGCTCGTATGGCCTAATGAGCCTGGTGAGCTCTTCCACGTCAATTCCAACTCTCTTTGCAACGGTCTCCCTCAGTACCCTCAAATCGCCCATGTCCTCAATATCAAACATTCCTGCTAGTTTTGAGTTCTCCATAAGGATTCTATCGTCTATTTTTTCAATTCCGGCCATCTTTTTGAGGGGTTCTATGACGTAGCCCAGAACCGCGTCATAGGCCGTTGGAGTACCATGGCTCATCCATACAAGCCTCTCAAGACCGTATCCAGTGTCAACTACCTTTGTATCCATTGGAACGTATTTATTTCCTTTGATCTCTACGACCTGGGAAGGATCGGCATCCGGAGGAGCCAGCTTATACTGCATGAAAACCAGAGTAGCCACTTCCAAACCGCGGTAAAGAACCTCAAAAGCCGGACCAGCGTTTCCTCCACCAGCCCATGGGTTCTCCTTGAAAGTTATGTCTTCTCCCTTCATTCCAAGGTCTTTTGTGAAAAACTCGTAGGCATATTCGACGGTCTCATCCATCCAGTAAATCGGCTTTCCTGGATAGTTGAAGGCATGGTGCGCCATCATTTCAAATATCGTGAAGTGTCTGCCGGTGATTCCAACGTTGTCTATGTCGGTAAATCTTATCGAAGGCTGGCTTATAACGAGTGGATTTGCTGGAGGGTCGGCTTCGCCGCTTATAACCCACGGCTGGAAGTCCATTATGCTGGCTCCAACGAGGAGCACATCGTCTCTCCATCTGGGCAACACGGGATAGCGCTTAACTCTCCCATGCCCTTTTCTCTCAAAAAAGCTCAAAAACTTTTCGCGCATCTCGTCGAGAGTGTACTTCTTCGGGATTCCCGGCTTACCTATGAACTCATACTCATCACATGGAGGATCTCCACAGGTTTCCCTATCCGGATCCAGCGTCCAGAAGGGCTTTCCACAGACTTTACAGGTTTTCCTTATCCACCCTTCTTCCTTAAACATCCTTGTGCTCATGTCCATACTCATGATCATCACCATCCTTAAATCTAAGCTAAGAGTTGCTCTTCATATTAAAAAGTCTTTGTCTGAAGAAGCGTTCACGAATTGTTCTTAGAGTTATTTGTCAATCTCCACGTCTTCAAACTCATCTTCATTTACCACAACAAATGGAATCTTCATTTGTTTAAGCATCCCAATAAGCCGCCTGTGGCTTTTTTCCAGCATTTCTATTTTGTGTCTCAGGCTTTGGTTCTCGATATAGAGGCTCGTCGCCTCTTCGGTCTTCATGTTGAGCTGGGTCTTTAACTCAATTATCTGCTCCTCAAGCTCTATGACAGAGCGCTCAAGCCGTTCTATTTCTTCATAGAGATCTTTGCATAGTATTCTTTTTATCATTGCGCTGACCTCCTCCCCGCCCTGAAGGGACGAGGCTTGAAAAAGAAAAGTCAACACCAAAGAACGCCTCATAATGATAATTTTAGACCATAATGACTGGATTGCCAATTTCAACGGCTCTCCCTATAGGGTTAACTGGGAAAAGTTTACATTTGAGAAATTCGAGAAAGAAGAGAGGGAAATAAGAGAGATTAAGATAGTTGTGAACTGAAAGCTTTTTCTGCCAAAATTAATGGAAGATCACAAACAAAATTTTGCTATCCGGGCTTCTCAAATGTATAAGTCAGTGTACTAAGGTGTCTATCTTCTCCAGATCATTTCAATGTACATACCAATTAGGCCAAGTTCAAATGCCACTAAAAATAACGTCGATACGTTGAGGCCTTTGATGCTTTCAACTGCAAAATAAGCCAAGGGGATGCTCAAAAGAATTCCAGCCGTGCTGATAGGCAGGTTTTTCTTTAAAATCACAGGCAATAACATCAAAACGAGCATAAAGTACAATATTACGAAGGGATACTTAGCATATCCAGTTACTAATGCCACCCCACCCAAAAGAACTCCAAAAATGGAAGCAAAAATTATGGAAATATCAGACTTGTTAGCATGATTATTATGAATGTTATGACAAAGACCATGTAAGCGGGCATGTCTAATTTTCCGGCCTGCCATGCTCTAGCCCCTATAACAAAGAGAATAAAATAAAAGGGTACTGACCGTCCAATTTCTTGTTTAACGATCTCGTCCATGCTCATTCCTCCCTAATCTTTTCTATTATGGCTGGTACTCTATCAGAGAATGGTTTGTAATTAAGGAGTTTCCCAATGAGGAGTGTTGTAAAGCTAAGCCCTAATGTGAGAATGAAGAACAATCCATTATTCCTTTGAACTTCATCCCTAAAGACTGTTAATGAAAGCAAAAAGCCCGCTGCAAGGCCAATCCAGGCGTAAGTTATTTGGGGGGCGTAGTAAAAGAGTTTGTCGCCGAAAGCATAGAATGTTGCAGCCACGCCAGCGCCGGCAAAGTAAGAGTACGCAAGGTGTTTGTTGTAGGGGAAAATAAGCGAGCCTATTGTGAATATTATCCCAAAATGCCACGCGAAAGTTATAATCCTGTTTTCGAGCCTGTTTGGGAGAACTGTACGGAGGAGAATGAGGGTTACAAGAGCGAACAACGTTAAGTAATTCAACTCCTTGAAGGGCACGAGAATGTTAAGTACTCCAATTCCAATCACAAGAAAAGGAAGAGAAAAATACATATAAGCTGTCTTCATTAGGTATTCCCCTCCTTAGCTTATCCCGTCAAACTATATCCCTGTTCCTGGGCTACTTTAATAAGCTCCTTGATGTCACTATACTTGGAGATGTCCACATTTCGCTTTTCCCAAGAGTTTACCTCTTGGAGGATAGCAGACAAAGATTTGCCACACGTTTTGCAACTTGTGCAGTTTGGAAGGGCTTTTGTTTGCTCTGCTTGACTGACTGCACTCCTTGCAACCATTCCCAAAACTAAAACCAAGACGAACAAACTTGCAAGTGCAATTCTCTTCATTCGCCCCCCAAGCATGAGGAAATCTTCACAAATAATAAGTCCTCAAACTATATAAAATTTGCCATTAGAAAAAACGAAAAGACAAAAGTAAAAACAAAAAACAACAAAACAAAGTAAAAACTCAAAATACCTTAATCGCTTAAATCTGCATCCAAAACACTTCAGAAAATAGCAACTGTCAGGTAAAAATCCTAAATTGAATTCAAAAACTCCCTAAACTTTTCTCCAATGTTTTCCGGAGAGATAACCTCCACTTCTACTCCAAGCTCTCTGAAATAATCATTCACCCAGCCGTTTCTTAAAGGATCGTTCCTAAAGGGGTAAACCACCCAGAGATGTTTAAAGCCAGCGCGGTGAGCCTTTATCCCATTGTAGAG
>NZ_WHIZ01000097.1:0-4351 GCF_009372125.1 Thermococcus sp. 101 C5 | reverse complement strand
GTTTCCTCACTAATAACAAAGGTCGCCTTAGGCACACTAAACCACCCATTAAAAAATACTAAGTCAAAATATTTAAAATTTACGCTTTTAACCATTTAAAGAACAGCCCCTGGCTATTGCATGGGAGACCATGGGGTTTATCAGGGCTATTAAAAATGCCAGCACGAGAAATTTCAGTTTAATCAGCAGAGGAGCCTGTGAAGCAATTGCCAAAGCTATGAGAATGCTCATAGCCCCACCAGTATCACACTTTGTTGCTGCATGAAGACGGGTATACACATCAGGAAAGCGGAGTATCCCAAGAGTTCCGAATATCATTATGGATTCTCCAAGGAGAAGGAAGAAATACTCTATCACTTTCTTCCCTCCATATACTTGGCAAGTATAAGCCCTCCAACAGCATTGACCATAAGAAGGACGATCGCGAGGTCAAGGAAAAAGTACTCCTCTGCTATGAATCCGAAGATTGCTAATATAACAACGGTCTTTGTTGTTACAGTATTAATGCCGACTATCCTGTCGGCTAACGTTGGGCCGAACAATACTCGATATGACAACACCAAGGATGTAGCTACGAGTATTATCGCACCCCATCCAAAAGGGCTTACCAGAAGATTTTCTTCAACCATGACTCAATATCCCCCTTGATTTTCTCGCCTGCAATCTCTCTATTGAGCGTTTCAACATCTATCCAGTGCACGTAAAGATAGGCTTCCCCGAGTTTTTTGTCGACGTCAAGGGTTAAAGTCCCGGGGGTGAGGGTTATAGAGTTTGCTAAAATCGTTATTCCAGTATCTGAATGCAGGTCGGTCTTGATCTTTATTATCCCCGGATTTATGTCCATTAATATGGCATGTTTTGCTACTTTGAAGTTGCTCTCTATTAACCGGAATGCCATGATAAAAAGGTACTGAGGAATGACAAAGAGACTTATGTAAAGAATCTTCTCCACAATATGGCCCGTCTGCCTTATATCTTCGGTGAGCATTTCATACATGAAAAGAGAAATTACCAGAGTTGCTATTCCCCCAATGAATAAATTCTCACTCTGTGTATTCCCACTTATCACTATCCAGAAGGAGAAGAGTGCGATCCACGTAAGGACTACCTGTTCCCATTTTGGGAGTTTTTGGGCTTCATAGGTTTCAAACAATATCCTCTGCCTTATCTCATCAAGTCTTTCCCTAAGATAAAAAGGGATTCTGCTCATGTTTTTTACTAGACTTTCATTGCTTATAATCCTTTCGTCCGGCCGTTTCCTTAAGTTTTTTATACTTTAAAGCCATAACTTTTCCATGTAGAGTTTTCATACTGATTGCGGTGATAACGATGCCCAGCAATTGGGAGAAAATAGTCTCCATGACAAAGGAAGGAGTTAAGAGTATCGCAACAATGAGAAGAAAAATCCAAAGAGGAAAGAAGATTGCCCTCCTTATAGATGGGCCAAATATTCTAAGAAAGGAATTTAACGTCCACCTTGAAGACATTGTTGCAGCATTGGAAGAACTGGGGAATATCAGGGTGGCAAAAGTCATTTTGAACCAGTATGCTCCCCAGGGACTTATAGAAGCTGTCGCAAATCAGGGCTTTGAACCAATAATCGTTGCGGGAGAGACGGGAGTAAAACTTGCCGTCGAGGCCATGAGAGAAATATACAATCCGAATATAGATATTATTGCTTTGGCAACAAGAAATGCTGAGTTTCTTCCGATAATTTTGAAAGCAAAAGAAAAAGGAAAAGAAACCGCCATAATTGGAATTGAACCCGGTTTTAGTGCTGCTTTAAAACACGCCGCCGATTATGTGATTATTCTTGAAAGGGGTGAGGTGGATGAGAACAGCGCTCTTCAAAATACTGAAAAGAGAAGAAAGAGAGCCTAAAGAAAAAGAGAAGCCGGAAAAAGTTGAAACTCCCAAGAAAAGCATAGGGCTGATAATAGACGGTCCCAACATACTGAGAAAAGAATTTGGGATTAAGCTTGAGAATATCAAAGAGGCGCTTGAGAAGATTGGAAAAATCCGGGTTGCAAAGGTCGTTTTAAACCAGTACGCTCCTCAGGGACTTATTGAGGCGGTTGTTAACCAGGGATTTGAGCCCATAATAGTTGCTGGAGATACTGACGTGAGGATTGCCATTGAGGCGATGGAGCTAATATACAACAGCGATATAGAGATCATAGCCTCGGCCACAAGGGATGCAGATTTCCTCCCGATAATAAACGAGGCAAAGAGAAAAGGCAAAGAAACCGTAGTTATAGGAGTTGAACCCGGATTTAGTGTTGCGCTGCAGAATGCAGCCGATTACGTAATAAAGATGGAGGGCAAGAGCGACCAGAGCGAAGGATACGAAGAGTAGCTACTTTTCGAACTCAAGCTTTAGGGAGGTATGTTCTCTTTTGAGTCTCTCAACAGTCTGAGCAATTTCATCACTGAGCTCTCTCAGTTTCTCCGAAAGTTTGCTCAGCTCCTCTATCGCAATCTCTAAAGCTTTCTCGCTTTCTTCGACCTCCTTCATAGCTTCAGCAAGCTTTTCTTCTTCCTCCTTCTTGTAGACCTCAATCTTCAGCGTATCGTAGTTCCATTCTATTGTTCCGTCTTTGATGTTAAACTCTATCGAAATTCTTACAACGTCTTCCTTTTTTATGCCCATCTCTTGGAATTTATCAAACAGATACTGGTTTAGCTGGGCAGATGCCCTTATAACCTCCTCAGGGTTGAGCTTACCGCGTGTTAATGCAAAGAGGACTTTTCTAATTTTGTTGGCATAGCCGCTTGCCCTAACAAACCCAGTTGAAAGTTTGGGCATGAAGCATCACCATAATGCTTTAATGTACTGGAAATATATATCCATATTGGTGATCACATGAACATTTTGATTTTTGGTCCTCCGGGTTCTGGGAAGTCGACACATTCTAGGAGAATTGTTGAGAAATACGGCCTTGAATACATAGCTTCTGGGGATATAATCCGGGCGGAGATAAACAAAGGAAGCGCCCTTGGCCTGGAGATGAAGAAATACATAGAAAAGGGAGAGCTTCTGCCTGATACAGTTATAAACACCCTAGTACTGTCGAAATTAAGAAGAAAGAGAGAGAACTTCATCATTGATGGCTACCCAAGGACAGCTGAGCAAGTATTGGCTCTTGAGAACTTCCTTTACGACCACGGCATTAAGATAGACCTCGCAATAGACATTTTCATCTCAAAGGAGGAAAGCATAACGAGAATCTCTGGAAGGAGGATATGCAAGAACTGTGGGGCAGTATACCACATAAAATACAACCCGCCAAAAGTTTCCGGAAAATGCGACATTTGCGGGGGAGAGGTTGCACAGAGAGATGACGACAGACCAGAGATAGTCTCCAGAAGATACGACATTTATATCAACAACATGGAACCTATCATTAAGTTTTACAAGAAGCAGGGAGTTTACGTGCAGATAAACGGGCACGGGGGAATTGAGGAAGTCTGGGAGAGAATAAGGCCCCTATTGGACTACATATGGAACAGGGAACGAAAGAGAAAAGAGTTTAGATGATAAGAAATATCGGCTAAAATTTTTAATCTTTTCTTGAAATCCAAACATCGACCGTATGGGAAGTAGTTACTAAGAAGTACTGCGGAGCTGGTGTGTAAGATGGAATACTTCAATAAGATAGCTCCTCGCTACGATGAGTGGTATAATACTAAAGTCGGGCGTTATGTGGATAAAACGGAAAAACGGCTAGTGTTCTCTATGATAAAGACCAAAAGCGGAAAAGCCCTTGACCTTGGATGTGGAACCGGCAATTATACAATTGAGCTCTATAAAAGAGGGTTTGAAGTTGTTGGGGTGGACGTAAGTGAAGAAATGCTGAAAATAGCAAGAAAAAAGCTCCCAACTGTTAAGTTCATTAGGGCAGATGCATATTCGTTGCCCTTTGAAGACAACACATTTGATTTAGTTTTGAGTGTTACAATGTTTGAGTTTATACATAAGCCCGAGAAAGTTCTTGGAGAAATTTACCGTGTTTTAAAGCCCGGAGGAGAAGCAATCATTGGCACAATGAACGGCAGAAGTTTATGGTTCCTCTTCAAGCGCTTAAAAAGTCTTTTCGTGGAAACTGCATATCGCTATGCGAGGTTTTATACGCCCAAAGAGCTTGAAAGACTAATGAAAGAGGCAGGTTTTAGAGACGTTGAAAGCAGGGGAATTATATACTTTCCTTCATTTTTCCCATTATTAGGGCTTGCTGAGGAGCTTGACCAAAAGTTCAGCGATAAGCTAAAGAACTTTGGGCTGTTCTCTAAATGGTTAAAAGCGTAAAGTTTAAATATTTTGACTTAGTATTTCTTAATGGGTGGTTTAGTG
>NZ_WHIZ01000096.1:0-4443 GCF_009372125.1 Thermococcus sp. 101 C5 | reverse complement strand
TAGGGATGTTGTTGGGAGTTGGAATATTCGTTTGAAAGCCTTGAAGATGTGGGGAGTCTCCGTTCCCCCCGAAAGCCCTCCAATGAAGACGGGAGGAGGGAAGCCCACCCGTTACGAGATTAACACTTTACACACACTTTACGGGTAGGCAGAACGGGAAGCTATGAGTACTACATCACCAGCTGGAAAGAAGTTGGAATTCCCAATTTAGTAACGGCAATCTTGGCGGATTGGAGGGCATACGATAGTTTAGGAGAAGCAACTCTACTTTTTACAGCAATTGCGGGCTTTTACCTCCTTCTGGGAGGGAAGAAAAAATGAAGATGAGCTTGATAGTGCGAACAACAACGAAGCTCATAAGTCCATTTCTGGTGGTTTATTCCGCATATTTAATGGTCTACGGCCACCTAAGCCCGGGAGGAGGGTTTCAGGCGGGAGTCATTTTAGCTGTTAGTGTTATCCTCTTGATAACCTCCCACGGCTATAGGAGGGTTAGAAAGACTTTCAAATTCTGGGAGGTTCAGCTCATCGAGGGGATTTCAGGAGGATTTTTGGTCCTCTTGGCAACAGCTGGAGTAGTGTTTGGTGGATTTTTCTACAACTTTCTGCGAGGAGGAGAGATTGGCTCTCTCATAAGCGGAGGGACAATACCTCTCTTCAACATAGGCGTTGCATTGAAGGTTGGAGCGGCATTTACGTTCATGTTTTACATCCTGCTGAGGTGGGTGGAACGTGATTAACCCCGAACTTGCTGGAATTATAATAATCCTCATAGGACTTTATGGCCTCATGACAAAGGAAAACCTGATCAAGATAGTCCTGTCCATAAACGTAGTGTCCATAGGGCTCGTCCTCTTCTTCATCGGCACTGGATACATAGAAGGGGGGGACGTTCCAATAATGCCCAGAGAAAAAGTTGTCGATCCTTTACCCGCTACCCTTATGCTTACCACTCTCGTTGTTGATGTCGCTATAACATCTCTTGCGTTGGCATTAATCCTAAAAATGAGGAGGGAAGAAGAATGATTCCTCTTATCGTTGCGTTTCCACTTGCTGCGGCATTTTTAACCTCCATCCTTCCAGCTTTAAGGAGAGAGAGGTTTTCCAAGCATCTGTTCCTAATTGGCATGCTGTCCCCATGGCTTATTCTACCCCAAATAATCAATAACCTCCCCTCCAATGAAGTTGTCGGAAACTGGAGCAGAGTCTCTGGCATTGAGGTTGCCGTAGATGCTTATAACATCCCCTTTATAGTGGCAGAGCTTATTCTCTCTGCTTTTGTTGCCCTCTATGTGTGGGGTTACTATCCAAGGAAAATTGAAAACAAGGCCTATGTCCTTATCCTCCTTCTTCATTCGGGGCTTTTGGGAGCTTTTATAAGCAGAGACCTCTTCAATTATTATATCTACATGGAGATAGCATCGGTAGCAAGCTTTGCTCTTGTGGGAATTTCAAAGGAGAAAGGAGCAAGGAGGGCAGCTTTCAAATACACGGTCTTTTCCCTTCTGGCTTCATACATTTTCATCTTGGGGATAGGGATTATCTACCTGAAAACAGGCTACCTGAACCTAGCCCTTATAAAAGAAAATCTGGAAATGTCGAGGGAGATTAACGTGGCTTTAGCCCTATCTTTTACATCTCTGCTCTTGAAGAGCGGAATCTTCCCTCTGTACTTCTGGCTTCCAGATGCCCACTCCAAGGCAGATGCTCCAGTAAGTGCTCTTCTTTCAGGTTTGGTTGTCAAAGCTCCTGCATACGGGATGATTCTTCTCACATTGACGTTCCCACTCAATAGTTTCGTGCAAAAAATGTTGCTTTCTCTGGCGTTCCTTTCTATGTTTTTTGGGATAGCAATGGCAATCTTACAGAAAAACTCCGAGAGGCTTTTGGCATATCACACTGTTTCACAGATGGGCTACGTGCTTCTCGGAATAGCCCTCTTAAATCCTTTGGCTGCCGCCTACTACGCCCTAGCCCATTCTCTATTTAAAGGTGGCCTTTTCTTAAGTGTAGGAAGCTTAGCGGAGCATTATGGGACTCGGGACTTGGAAAAACTATCGTATAGAAACAACAAGAGTTTAATGCTTGCAATCGTCTTGCTAAGCCTCGCTATCGGAGGTGTCAGCCCATTTATCGGAGCATTTGGGAAGGCTATGCTAATTGAGAACCTCAAGGGATTTCTGAAATATGCTTTTTATGCGGGAGGAATCGGCACTCTGGTGTCGTTTACAAAGCTTAACTATTATCTTTCGAAAAGAGGAGAAAAAATCGAAATCCCCAAAAGAAAAGAAGTGATTTCATTGTCTCTTGCAATTCTAACACTTCTCGGAGGCATCTACCTCCATCCGCATCTCAGTGTCTTCAAGGACTCCATCAGCCTTGCCATTGCCATCTTTATCTTTTACCTGCTCAGGAAGCTGGGAGTCTTTGAGGTATCCCTTAGGGCTTTTACGCCGGAGCAATTCAAAACCCTGGGCAAAGAGATAAATGCCTATATGGTTTTGTTCACTGCTGTGTTGCTCTTGTTTTTATTCAATTTCCTTTAGCGAAACCTCCATGACTTCCTCAATATTTTGCAGTTCTGCAATGAGCTCTTTCTTGCTTATATCCATCTGGCTGACATCTACGACCGCAACTATTGCACCAAGGCCAAGGGGCTCCATCTCTTCGGCTTCACTGAATAAGATGTTGGCCTTATGCTTTCCGAGTGTGCTGGTAATTTTAGCTAAAACTCCTGGCCTGTCTTTAACTACAAGTTCAATCTCTACAAGTTCTTTTCCGGGAAGGGCTACTCTCTCAAGGTGGATTTCATGGAGATTAGTATCAATCTCCACCAGAAAGTAGGCATCTTTAACAAGCCCGACTTCATATGCCCATTCAAGAGGTATCTCTACTTTTCCGTTCTCTTTAATTTTCAAAATCTCGTAGTGCCTCATAAATACAAATAGCGCTTTACAGAGTAAAAACTTTTCTGTAATCTTACTCATTCTTTAACTGCCTTAACATTTGCCTTCAACGGATTATGAATATTCCGAAAATTATGTGGCAAGAAAAAATAGATATTGGACATCTGGCTAATATGATTTGCCTTTTTAGAAAACCTTTTTAATATAAGGCGACGCCAAAAAGATGGGGATGTCAGTGGAAATTGGTGTAATTGGCTATGTGTTCATCATAATTGCAGTTGCAAGGGTTCTTGCCGAGATATTTGAGCGCATAGGCTATCCCGGATTCCTTGGAGAGATCTCAGCGGGCCTATTACTGGGAAGCTTTCTCGTTTCAATGCCCAGGGAGGAGTTGAACCTTCTTGCGGAACTTGGTGTATTCTTCCTGATGATGTATGCTGGGTTGGAGGTTACTCCAGAAGAGGTCCACCTAGGCGGTAAAAAGAGCCTTCCCCTGTACATCTTAACCTACGCCTTAATGACTTTTGTAACTCTTCCTTTCACAAACTATACGCTCTCTCACGAGAACCTTATAGTCGGCTCAATACTATCTGTAGCCTCAGCCCCCATAGTTCTTAGATTGTCCAGATTTTTTGGAGGCGATTTCCTGCATGTAGCCCTCTCATATGCCGTGATAAGCGAAATTGGGGCCCTTCTCAGTTTATACCTTCTGATTAACTTTGAAGTTTACCACTTAACGTATTTGGGCTTGCTTGTTGAGCTGCTGAAAGACGGCGTATTCTTAGGAGCCCTCTTTGGAATAAACTATTTCCTAAACGTTAAGCATAAAGTACTGATTATCCGGGCACTCAGGAATTTAAAAAGTGATGAGGCAGTTTTTGGGCTGGTAATGATTCTCGCAACCTCAATAGCACTTATCAGCGAAATGATTGGGCTTCACTTTAGTATCGGTGCTTTCGTCGTTGGACTTTTGCTTCACAGTGACCTAATAGGAACCAAGCAGTATAAGAGAGTCCACACAATAATATCTGGAGTAACCTACGGTATTTTCGCCCCAATTTTCTTTGCATGGAGAGGAATAAACTTTGAAACTGAATTCTCAGTGGAAGTGGTGTATCTCTTTGTCTTGGTCTATGTCCTCAGAATCCTCCTGACAATGGGGTTCACTTGGAACAAGGATATCAGAACAACAATAATAAGGGCCAGCGGGGTAGCTAGCTTCGGAGTCCTTGGACTGCTCGTAGGTGAGCTGGGATATGAGTATGGAGTACTGAGTCAGCACCTCTATGCACTTGCATCTTTGACCAGCATCTTAGGAATGTTTGTTTCCGTCACAATTGGAAGAATTCTATCGGCTAAAAATTCCTAGCTTTTCCACTTCATTTTTAATTTTGGGCCCGTTTAAGGGGTTCTGCAGGGACACAGGGACGTTTATTCCTTTTTGCTATTATTCTAAGCAAGATACTGTTAGGATAAGCTGTGGGGTGTCAGGTTTAAGTTACTGGCAGTACTTTAGAAAAAGAAGGGGGAACATGAA
>NZ_WHIZ01000095.1:0-4624 GCF_009372125.1 Thermococcus sp. 101 C5 | reverse complement strand
GGTAGGTTGTAGTATTGTTTAAAGAGGAGTATTGCCAGTATTGTTTTTACTGGAAATTTTTTGGATTTTGGCAGGTTCTTCAGCTTTCCTTCTGATTCGAAGTCTGCTAAAACGTCAAGAATTGCGAATGCCACGCTTTCAGGGTCTTTGAGTCTGTGATCCCATCTGGGGATCACGACAACCACCTGAAAGAATTCAGCAAAAACCCTAATAAAGGTTACTATAAACACGCCCCATCATGCCGAAAAATATATAAATGCACCCTCTGACTATGCACGTAAGAATTCATTTGAGGTGATGCTCATGGTTGAAAAGAAGAGAAACATCATAGTTGAAGAGCTCGTGAGGACTCCTGTTGAGATGCAAAAGGTAGAGCTCGTAGAGAGAAAGGGAATAGGTCACCCAGACAGCATAGCCGATGGAATAGCGGAAGCCATCAGCAGAGCGCTCTCAAGGGAGTACATAAAGAGGTACGGAATTATTCTCCACCACAACACAGACCAGGTTGAAGTTGTTGGAGGAAGGGCTTATCCAAGGTTCGGCGGCGGTGAAGTGATAAAGCCGATATACATCCTTCTCTCAGGTAGAGCGGTTGAGTTTGTTGATAAAGAAATGTTCCCCGTTCATGAAGTGGCAATCAAGGCAGCAAAGGACTACTTAAGGAAGGCAGTTAGACACCTAGACGTAGAAGAGCACGTGGTCATTGACTCAAGAATAGGACAGGGAAGCGTTGATCTGGTTGGTGTTTTCAACAAAGTCAAGGAGAACCCGATACCCCTCGCAAACGACACATCCTTTGGTGTGGGCTATGCTCCATTAAGCGAAACCGAGAAGATAGTCCTTGAAACTGAGAAGCTCCTCAACAGTGAGAAGTTTAAGAAGGAATGGCCAGCCGTTGGTGAGGACATCAAGGTTATGGGACTCAGGAGAGGAGACGAGATTGACCTTACAATTGCCGCTGCCATAGTTGACAGCGAGGTTCAGAACCCACAGGAGTACATGGAAGTCAAGGAGGGAATATATAACGCAGTTAGGGAGCTCGTTTCCCAATACACAGAGAGAAAGGTCAACATTTACGTTAACACTGCTGACGACCCAGAAAACGACATCTACTACATAACCGTTACGGGAACTTCAGCAGAGGCTGGAGATGACGGTAGCGTGGGTAGAGGGAACAGAGTAAATGGTCTCATTACTCCAAACAGGCACATGAGTATGGAGGCAGCGGCCGGTAAGAACCCCGTCAGCCACGTGGGTAAGATATACAACATCCTCTCTACCTTAATAGCAAACGACATTGCCGAGCAGATAGAAGGGGTGCAAGAAGCCTACGTGAGAATTCTCAGCCAGATAGGAAAGCCAATTGACGAGCCTCTTGTCGCAAGCATCCAGGTAATTCCAAAGCCGGGCTACAAAGTTGAGCAGTTCGAAAGACAGGCTTATGAAATAGCAGACGAGTGGCTTGCAAATATAACAAAAATACAAAAAATGATACTGGAGGACAAAGTTAACGTCTTCTGATTTAGCCGGCGCTCTTTTTCATCTTTTCTTGCATGAGAATTCTCAAAATTCTTGCTTCTTCAAGCATAAGTTTTTCCTTTTGTTTCCTAATAATCTCAAGTTTCTTCTGCAAAAGCCTATCTTCCTTCATAAAGAACCACCAGAACATATACGCTTTGCTTCCTTAAAAATTTTTCGATTAACGACTAATTTTACATCGACAAAAGACGTAAAAAACCATATCTTTAAAAACCTTGGGTCAATAAATTAGATAGAGGTGAGAGAACATGATAATTGCCGTGAGCGGGACACCCGGAGTTGGAAAAACAACTGTAGCAAAACTTTTAGCCAAAAAATTGGGTTACGATTACGTAGACCTTAGAGAGTTCGCCCTAAAACACGGTATCGGCGAGATGAAGGGAGAAGAACTTGAAGTTGAAGTTGATGAACTCGCCTATTATGTTGAAAAAGAGCTCAAAGACAAGGATGTGGTACTTGACGGGCACCTGAGCCACCTGATGCCAGCCGATCAGATTATAATACTCAGAGCTCATCCAAAACTGGTAGGAGAACGTTTAAAGGAGAGAGGATACAGCGAGGAAAAAATAGCCGAAAATGTCGAGGCAGAGCTCGTTGACGTGTGCCTTTTAGAGGCCATAGATGAAAACGAGAACATCATAGAAGTAGATACCACAAACAAATCTCCCGAAGAAGTCGTGGAAGAAATCCTGGACTTCCTGAATAGGGGAATAAAAAGAAGAGTAGGCATAGTTGACTGGACTAAAGTGTATGACGAAGTACTTCCATATCTGAAACTTGGAGGTGATGACGAATGGGCGTAGGCCTGTGGATTAGAACAGGAGTTTTGATGGCATTCCTTACTGGCCTATTAATGGCTATAGGCTATGTTCTGGGCAATGAGACTGGAATGCTCTTTGCTTTCATCTTCGCTTTGATGATGAACTTCTTCAGCTACTGGTACAGCGATAAAATCGTTCTCACATGGTATAGGGCAAGAATTCTGGAAGAAGATGAAGCCCCAGAGCTCTATGAGATAGTGAGGGGATTGGCTCAAGAAGCAGGAATCCCCACGCCAAAAGTGGCAATAGTACCAACTGAAACACCAAACGCCTTTGCAACCGGCAGAAATCCAAAGCATGCTGTGGTTGCAGTCACTCAGGGGCTGTTGAGACTCCTAAATAGGGATGAACTTGAAGGAGTAATAGCGCACGAGATAAGCCACATAAAGAACAGAGACATACTCATCCAAACTCTAGCGGCAGTATTGGCTGGAGCAATAATTATGGTGGCGAGATGGGCCGGATGGATGCTCTGGCTCGGAGGATTTGGAGGAAGGGATAGGGATAGAGACGCAGGGAGTGCTTTGGGAGCTATACTCTTGATAGTACTCGCTCCGATAGCCGCGATGCTAATTCAGATGGCAATAAGCAGGGCAAGGGAATACCTGGCAGATGAAACCGGAGCAAAGATAAGCGGAAAACCGTGGGCTCTTGCAAGGGCCCTTGAGAAGATTGAATACGCTGTCTCGATGAGACCCCTCAGAGATGGAAACCCGGCAACTGCCCATATGTTCATAGTAAACCCATTCAGGGGAGTCAGCTTTGCAGAGCTGTTCTCAACACACCCGCCAACCCAGAAAAGAATCGAAAGGCTCAGGAAGATTGCGGAAGAAATGGGAATTGCCTTTTGATTTCATTTCTAATTTTCTTGAAACCATCGAAATTGATTTATATTTTTAAAACGTAGATTTTGTTGATGATCAGTATAAAACGATTGATGC
This sequence comes from Thermococcus sp. 101 C5, assembly GCF_009372125.1. Taxonomy (NCBI): domain Archaea; kingdom Methanobacteriati; phylum Methanobacteriota; class Thermococci; order Thermococcales; family Thermococcaceae; genus Thermococcus; species Thermococcus sp. 101 C5. The sequence goes on along the minus strand of NZ_WHIZ01000095.1, from coordinate 1,323 downwards.
TACCGGCTCTTGTGATACTGTTGCTTTTCTCGGCCTATTATGCCAGCACCATTAGAGACGACTCTGAGAATAACTCTCAAACTTGGGATGAAAATGACCTCTACCTCTGGAGGACAAAAATTGAGCGCTTGGCTGTGAATTCAAGCTATGGAATCGGTGCAGTATGGCTTGGAAAGGACAGCATTGTGAGGGACAACTACATCCACATTGCAATAAGCCCGTATGGAAACAAAGAAGCCCTCATGAAGGCTATTAAAGAGCAGGGCATCCCCCTTGAGGCTGTTAAAATAGAAGTCCGGGGAGAATACGACGAGGACTTCACAAAACCGGAACCTCTTTGTCCCGTGAACTATGCCCACAACCGAGCGGAGGACGTTGAAGGAGATGTAAGAATATACACAAGCTTTGGAACAAGCGGGATGTACTATCTCAAACTGCTTTCATGTGAAGAGGAGGGAAACAGGTTAAAGCTCACTTTCAAGCTGTGGAAGTGCAATCCCGCATCCATTATGTGCACTTCAGACATCACGTTTCCATCGTTTGAAATCAAGTTTTTGAAAGACTATCAAAACGTGGAAGTTATAGTTCTGGCAGATAGTTGGGAGGGAAAAAGAACTGGCATCTATATATTTGATCTTTCCCGCAAGCCTCTTTGGGTTCTTTATGAAGGCTCCGAGAAAAGAGAGGAGATGTACATCTATAGAGACGGCTGGATTAGAGTTCTTTATGCCCATCCATCAAAGGAAGCACTTGAAGAGATTGGCAGCCCTTACATCCAGCTTTATCCTTGGGAGCTTTTTGAAAAGTATGGGTACAATCAGACGAGGCTTAATCAGGAAGTCTTGGCAATTGCGGAAGAAAAAGGGTACATTGCAGAGGAAAAAGAACGGCTGGTATTTGTTTACGTCCCAGACTTCAGTAAAGAAACTCTGCAAAAGATAGAGGACGATTTTGGAGAGTATGTTCAGGCAATAGTATTGAGGAGTGGATAGCTATTCAACCTTTCGAGAGGGGCGTGTTTATAGTAACCTTTATTAGGGTTTTTGCTGAATTCTTTCAGGTGGTTGTCGTGATCCCCAGATGGGATCACAGACTCAAAGACCCTGAAAGCGTGGCATTCGCAATTCTTGACGTTTTAGCAGACTTCGAATCAGAAGGAAAGCTGAAGAACCTGCCAAAATCCAAAAAATTTCCAGTAAAAACAATACTGGCAATACTCCTCTTTAAACAATACTACAACCTACCCCTCAGAGACGCCCAGCACTACGGCAGAAAATTCTTCGGAGCAAACATTCACTACTCAACCCTCCACAACTGGGAGAA
>NZ_WHIZ01000094.1:0-4648 GCF_009372125.1 Thermococcus sp. 101 C5 | reverse complement strand
TTCTCCCAGTTGTGGAGGGTTGAGTAGTGAATGTTTGCTCCGAAGAATTTTCTGCCGTAGTGCTGGGCGTCTCTGAGGGGTAGGTTGTAGTATTGTTTAAAGAGGAGTATTGCCAGTATTGTTTTTACTGGAAATTTTTTGGATTTTGGCAGGTTCTTCAGCTTTCCTTCTGATTCGAAGTCTGCTAAAACGTCAAGAATTGCGAATGCCACGCTTTCAGGGTCTTTGAGTCTGTGATCCCATCTGGGGATCACGACAACCACCTGAAAGAATTCAGCAAAAACCCTAATAAAGGTTACTATAAACACGCCCACATTTACCGAAAGGCTTTTATAATGTACGTCTTTAACCTTTGAGAGAACGATTTAAAGATAATCTCTTAAAAAGGTGGTGCCCAATGAGGAAACTGCTGAAGCCAGTAAAGGATGTGGGAATTGTTGGTTATGGTGCCTATGTGCCTATGTATAGAATTAAAAACGAGGAAATTGGAAGGGTTTGGGGAGTGAATGGGTTTCCCATTCAGGAAAAGTCCGTTAATAATTTGGATGAAGATGCAATAACAATAGGAATTGAGGCCGCAAGAAATGCTCTTAAAAGAGCTCAAATCGATCCGAGAGAAATTAGGGCTTTGTGGTTTGGAACCGAATCCAAGCCATATGCGGTCAAACCTTCTGCAACCGTAATTGCTGAGGCAATTGGGGCAACTCCGGATTTAGATGCCGCGGATTTTGAATTCGCATGTAAAGCTGGAACTGAAGCATTGCAAGCTGCTATTGGTTTTGTTGGGAGCGGAATGGCGAAGTATGCCATGGCCATCGGTGCCGATACAGCTCAAGGAAGGCCAGGCGACCATTTAGAGTTTACTGCATCCGCTGGAGGAGCCGCTTATATCGTGGGTGAGAAAAGCTCCGAGACAGTCGCTTATTTTGAGGGAAGCTATTCTTACGTAACCGATACTCCTGACTTCTGGAGAAGACAGCACGAGCACTATCCAAGGCATGGGAATAGATTCACTGGAGAGCCTGCTTACTTCCACCAGATAATAAGCGCCGCAAAGGGCTTAATGGAAGAGCTGGGCTACTCTCCGAGTGATTTTGATTACGCCGTCTTCCACCAGCCAAACGTTAAGTTCCCACTCACAGCTGCGAAGATTCTCGGAATCCCCAAAGAAAAAGTCCTCCCGGGACTGCTGAGCGGAATAATAGGAAACACCTACAGCGGTGCTACATTAGTTGGCATTTCAGCGGTTTTGGACATAGCGAAGCCGGGAGATAGAATTCTCTGGGTAAGCTTTGGAAGTGGGGCCGGAAGCGATGCATTCAGCTTAGTGGTGCAGGATGCAATTGAAGAAAAGAGAGACCTAGCGCCAAAGACCATGGATTACGTAAACAGGAAGAAGTACATTGATTATGCCCTCTACGCAAAGCACAGAGGTAAGTACATCATGTGAGGTGGTTAAAATGAGAAAGCCGGTTATCATTGGTGTGGGATTGACTCCGGTTGGAGAGCACTGGAAGCTGAGCCTTAGAGATTTAGCCGTTGAGGCTTTGCTCAATGCCATGGAAGATGCGGGTGTTGATAAGGTGGATTCACTTTATGTTGGCAACATGGCCTCTGGTTCATTCGTTGAACAGGAAAACCTTGGGGCATTAATAGCGGACTGGGCCGGTCTTGGAAATATTCCAGCCGTTAAAATTGAAGCTGCATGTGCAAGCGGTGGAGCCGCGGTTCAGGAAGGAGTAAAAGCAGTTATGAGCGGTCTTGAAGACGTCGTTGCAGTTGTAGGCGTTGAGAAGATGACCGACGCCTGGCCAAGTGACGCAACAAGGTACCTTGCCTACGCTGCAGATGCAGAGTGGGAGCTTTTCCATGGTGTGAGCTTTGTAGCGCTAAATGCACTTGCCATGAGGCTCTACATGAAGGAATACGGTTATACTGAAGAGGATTTAGCTCTCTTTGCAGTTAACGCTCACGCAAACGGTGCCAAGAACCCATACGCTATGTTCAAGAAGCCAATAACGGTTGAAACCGTTATGAAGAGCCCATATGTAGCTGACCCGCTGAAGCTCTTTGACGCCTCACCAATAGCCGACGGTGCTGCGGCTGTCATAATAACCACCGAAGAGAAGGCCAAAGAATTTGTGGACAGGGCGAAGATGGTCGAGGTTGCGGGAATGGGAAGAGCAGTGGATACCATAAACCTTGCAAACAGAAAGGAGTTCTTGTTCCTCAGAGCGGCAAAGGTTGCTGCAGAAAGGGCATATAAGATGGCCGGTATTGAAGTTAAAGACATAGACTTCTTTGAGGTTCACGATGCCTTTACCGTAATGGCCGCCTTAAGCCTGGAGTCAATTGGCGCTGCGGAGAGAGGAAAGGGTGCAATGCTTGCAAAAGAAGGGCAGATAGCGATTGATGGAGATTACCCAATTCAAACACTCGGTGGACTAAAAGCGAGGGGACACCCTGTAGGGGCTACGGGAGTTTATCAAACCGTAGAAGCAGTATGGCAGCTTAGAGGAGAAGCTCCAAACCAAGTGCCTGATGCGGAGATTGGGTTAACTCAAAACATAGGTGGAACGGGTTCAAACATAACCGTAACCATATTGAGGAGGGTTTGAAGATGGGGAGACCAATGCAGGTTGCCCGTTATTGGAGGCACTTTAAAGAGAAATACCGCCTCATCGGGGGCAAATGTAAGAGCTGCGGTCACGTTCACTTCCCTAAGAGGCCTGTTTGCCCGGAATGTGGAAGCCAAGAGGTAGAGGAGTTCCAGTTCAGCGGAAAGGGCAAAGTGGTAAGCTGGACTATAGTGAGAAACCCGCCAAGCGGTTACGAGTACTACAAGCCGTATCCCATAGCCCTAATTCAGCTCGAAGAGGGGCCGGTGATTTTGGCCCAGCTCACGGATGTTGACCCAGAAGAAATCGACTTTGGCATGGAAGTAGAGATGGTCACGAGAAAGGTTAGGGAGTTCGAAGAGGACGGAATAATCCTCTACGGCTACAAGTTCAGACCTCCGATAAAATGACTACTTTTTTTCTTCTTTTAGGTCTTTTACCATTCTTATCCATATGCCGCTCTTTCCAGCTATTTTGAAGCCGAGCTTTTTGTAGAATTCAATTGCTTTGGTGTTCTTTTCTCCGACCCACAGCTCTATTCTATCATTGTATTTGCTCAGATACTCCAGACACTTTTCCATGAGCTTTTTGCCAACGCTTTTTCCCTGGTAGCCCTTGTCAATTACAAACTCGTGTATGGCCCCTACCACCCTGTCCTCGTATCTGCTGTGCCAGTCGTTATCACACACAATAAACCCAACTATCCTATCACCATCTTTTGCCACGAAGAATCCATCGCTGGCTTTGTTCCAGCACCACCGGAGGTACCTTTTAGCGTAGCTCTCTCCCTCTCCGCCGTATTCTCTCAAGCCCTCGTAGCCCCTCATGTAAATTCCTACAAGGGTCTCGAGTGTTTCTTGGTCCATTTTCTTTAGTTTCTCCACTTTGATTTCATCCGCCATATTTATCGGTGTTATGTTATCAGATGGGTTTATAAAATCTAATCCTAAAACTCAGAGTAGAGAGCGCTGAAGGTGATTTTAATGGCAAAAGCCAAACCAAGGATTTGTGAAATCTGTGGGGCAGAGATTAGAGGACAAGGCCACACGGTGAAAATAGAGGGTGCAGAGCTGTTAGTTTGCAGCAGGTGCTATCAAAAGTATGGCAAGAAAAAGCCTGGAACGTGGAGTCCAATGCCCACCGGAAGGCAACCGAGGAGGACCTACGAGCCAAAGCCTAGACCGAAGCCAGCTCCGAGAACGCAGAAGCCCCTTTATACAGAGGATATCGTTGAGGACTATTCAGAGAGGGTAAGAGAGGCGATTCAAAAAAGTGGTTTGAGCTATGAAGAGCTTTCCCACAAAGTGGGTCTTTCAACAAACCTCCTTAAGAGAATAGCCCACGGGGAGTACATGCCGACCATAGAGGAGGCAAAGAAGCTCGAAAGATACTTTAAGATAACCCTCATTGAGAGGGTAGAGAAAAGCGTGCAGGAGAAAGTTGCGATTCCAAAGGATTACGAGCCGACCCTTGGGGACGTCGCAAACATAAAAATCAGGAAGAAGAAAAAGAAGTGATTATTCCTCGCTCTCTTCTCCATTTCTAGGTCTTTTGGGAGGATAAAACCCCTTCAGCACTTCAAAAGTTCCCCACATTTTGAGGAGTTCCTTATGAACGGGTGAATCTGGAGGGATAACTATTATGTGTGCTGGGGGGTGAATTTCCCTTAATCTGCCTATTGCTTTTGCGGGAGGTAGGTCTATCTGCGCTATAACATGGGCGCGGTACTTCTTCTTGGGCTTCTCTCCAACGATTTTTTCAAACGCCCAGTCAGAGAGAGCTGGGGGTATGATTCTTGGTTTTCCCCTTATCTCCATTCCTCCATATCTAACGAGGTCTGCCAGTGCTACTAGGGCTTTGTCAAAGCTGTCTGTCCTTATCAAAACCATCGTGTTTAGCATATTCTCACCGAGAAGAGGTAAGCCGGAGGGTATTTAAAGAATGTGGTGAGGCGGGGCGTGTTTAGTTTCACCCCCTGTTATTTAAACAGTATTTGACTCTGAGGAGGATTTTCAGACCATAACACATTA
>NZ_WHIZ01000093.1:0-4800 GCF_009372125.1 Thermococcus sp. 101 C5 | reverse complement strand
TGACCTGTTACTCTGATGGAAATTTGCTGGCTTTACTGTCTGTTGATCCGGCGAATAAGCATGATGTGAGTGTTGTCCGGGAAAAGTTCTGGGTGATTGTTGAGGAGTTTTCCGGCTGTTTTCTGTTTTTGGATAAGGGGTATGTTAGCAGGGGGCTCGAGGAGGAATTTCTGAGGTTTGGCGTTGTTTACACGCCAGTAAAGCGGGGGAATCAGATTAGTAATCTGGAGGAGAAGAAGTTTTACAAGTACTTGTCTGACTTTCGCAGGAGGATTGAGACTTTGTTTTCGAAGTTTTCTGAGTTTCTTCTGAGGCCGAGCAGGAGTGTTAGTTTGAGGGGGTTAGCTGTCAGGATTTTAGGGGCGATTCTGGCCGTGAATCTGGACAGATTATACAACTTCACAGGTGGTGGGAACTAGGGTTATCCGTTTTTTGATGACTCCGGTTGATAGTATGCAAAATTTAAAGAGAAAATTTTTTATTGCATTACTAAACAACATCGCTTTGGCGATACCATGAGAAAAGTACTGGGCTTACTGGTGGCTATGTTGATAGTAGGTTTCAGCGTGAGTTCAGCGACTTTCTCGGGTTATGTGGTAGCTGCAACTTCAGGAACTAAAAGCTCGGTCTACGATGCCTTTTGGGAGATACTAAACAGGGAGGCTGAACTGGTTCCCAAAGCTCAGAGAGGGAATTTGAGTGCCATCAATGAGCTCATCAAAAACTCTCGGGATGGCTCTGAGAACGCGGCTCAAATTTCAGCCCTTGTGTGGGAGGCACTCACGGAGCTTAAGGCCTCCGGAGTGAAACTCCACTATACGGAAAGTGAGCTCAGGGCAATGGCTCAGGAAATCAAAAGAAAGGGCCTTCCCCAGGAAACTGTTAATGCCCTTAAGGAGCAGGGATGGAGCGATGAGGAAATCCAGGCCCTTCAAGACTACATTGTTCAAAACGCCGACTACATTCATGGGGATTTTGACATGGAAAAATTCCTTTCCGACTTTTCAACTGCGTTCCTAAGGGTAGCATTCAGGTACAATGAGTATGAAACTAAGGGTTTGGAATGGAAGTACTGGCGCGGGGCGGATGGAAATCCAAGTCTTGCCGGTAATCGCGTAATTCTCCCTCAGCTATTAATGGGGTGGGTAAACTTTTACACTGCATACAGATCAGGGGGGGTTGATGATAAGCTTTATGCCATACAAAAGCTGAAGCAGGAAGAGCTTAACATAATCTCCGGTAAATTGGACTCAAACACATCAATGGTTCGTGTTTCTGGGGGGTACATTGTCATAACCAAATTTTTAGGCGGTCCTTCACCCTCTCCGCCAAGACCAGAACCAACTCCTATAAAGCCCATAAAGCCAATTATAAAACCAACGTCCTCCTCGGAATCGTTGAACTCATGCAAGATAGAGTACACATGGAACGCCCTTAAAGCATACAACCTTACACTTCAGGTTGAGTCAATACTTCTCGCCAAGAAAGCCGGAAACTCAAATCCCGAGCTGACCTATATGCTTAACGAGAAGGTTTCTCAACTCGCAGATGCTCTAAAGACCTACACACGTTCATCTGGATGCATGGGAGTCCTTCCAAGCCCAATAGGTCCAATATCTGTAGCTGGAGAGGGAGGTCCTCTTGTTGAAGAGGCCTTGGCTGCTGGAGAGGAAGGAAGGCTCGTGGTCACATCGATTTATGTAGTTCCAGTGACGACAACTGCGGATTATGCCACGTACAAAGTCGTGGTTGAGATTAAGGCTGAGAAAAATGCAGTTTCCAACATCGAGGTGGAGTTCAGTGGCACCGAACTCGAGGATTCGGAGAGCGTTGGATTTTTGTATAAAGATGAGATTACGACCGTGGAGAGCACTAATAGCGGGAGGGTATACGGAACTGGAAGCGTTTTGGTTAGTGGAACGGTCAAGATTACATACAAGCCCTCTTCGGGAGACACTCCCCTTTCAACGGATTCCGAATATTCCCTAACATCAACTAGGCTGATTGAGGTTTCTTATTCGGCGACAATAACTCTTGAAGACCCGATAGATCCAGGTAAAGTTCAAGCATCGCTTTTAATTCAGGATTCGGACAGGGATGGGAGTTTTGAAGAAGGAGAGGATTTAACGTTCAAAGCCGTTGTTACAAACTACAACAGTGAGCCGATTAGCGGCTCTTGCATGCTTGAAGTTGAAGTTCCACAGACGAGCACAAGCAGGGGCATATATAGACCATCTGGGGGTTTCGATGCTCCAGGAAACGGTGGGAGTGATACCGTAACGCTTGGCTCGGCCCACTATGCGTACTCCGGATCGTACAGCTATACCATGAAATGCAGCTTTGGCCAGCATTCGAAGATTCTAAGCGGGTATTTTGTGGTTTCCAAGGGTTCTACATCAAGCGGCTCACTGCAAATTGTGGGTGTTACCAGGAGCCCGGAGACGGTAAAGAGCGGCGAACAGCTCACGTTCAAGGTTAATGTTGAGAACTCATACACCCAGAGCAAAACTGTTAAGCTGAAGCTCCTCATTGATGGCAAGGTGGTTGATTCGGTGAGCGGTAGTGTTCCAGCAAGCTCCACCAAAAGCTTCACCCTTCAGTGGACTGCTGTTCAGGGTGAGCACTCATACGAGGTTAGGCTTTTCGAGGTCCTTGGTGGGCAGGAGTTGGAAGTGGATGGTTGGAGTGGAGAGGTGAGTGTTGCTTCTCAGTATCAGCAGTTTGCAGTCTCTTTGGAGGCATTCCCAACAGAACTTGAAGGCGGCGGAACAGTGTTCTTTACTGTTAGGATTTGGAATTTTGACTCTAGTGCCATCTCCGTTAGGGGTTTCGTGGAGGATGAGAGTGGGGCGATAATAAAGAGGATTGATGGTTTTGAGGGTGGAGTTCCAGCGAATGGCGGGAGGAACGTTAGTTTCAGTTACACTATCCATGGTGTTGGCAACCACGCGTTCAGAGTCTTCCTCGACAATTATGATGGTGAACCGAACGGTGCAGGAGAAGAACATTGGGCAGAAGTGACGGTGAAAGTGAAACCTGTGAATGGGACTGAATTAAAGCAGGTGGGGTTTGAGTGCAGTGATTTGTATTTCACTAAGCTAGTCACGGGTGTAAATCTAGAGTCCATCAAGAACGTTCTCATAAACTATCAAGCGGAAGTTGAATGTGTTGCTATTATATACAACCCCACGGATGAAAAAATAAAAATTGATGGATTGGATATTGGAGACGCTACTGCCGCTCCAACTGCATTGAATGTTGGACTGAAAAAGTTTAAGGGTAAGATTTCATCTGATATAATAGTTCCTCAGAGTTATATTACCATTCAGTTTATGTCAATTGCAGAGGTTCCTCTCGCAGTATTGGAGGGGGGTCTCTGGGGAAGTACATACTACGTGGAGTTACCGTATAACCTTAATACTTCTCATGGAACATTTAAATTCAAAGGTTACGGTAGTGGCAGAATAACTCAGAATAACAAAGTTGTTACTGTGGATATTGCCGTTACGCTGATATTCCTCAAGGGGTCAAACAAAGTGATAGTATGGGCGAGAAATGCGATTGAATACTCGCGGAGGGTATTTGGTTATCTCGACTATTTCACGGGGGAGTAAAAGATGGAGCTAGTGTATATAGTCTCCCTCCTTCCCTTTTTGGGTCTTATTGCGTATCCTAACTGGAAGAGGGTACTTCAGCTTTCTTTTGCTTTTTCACTGCTGTCTCTGGAATTGCTGACACTTAGCAAGGCCTTTGAGAATCCTGTCCTTGGCTTGGGATTTGGAATTTTTTCGTTTGGGATACCATATTCTCTAATTACAAATCAGACCAAAAAGGACAAGGAGTTTTCAAGTGGAGGCAGTATTGTGCTCATTATATGGGTTGCTGTGGTGATTTATTTGGTAGTCAAAAAAGGTATCGAGAACTTTTCAATCCTTCTTAAAATAGTCTCAATAAGCCTGCTAAATGGGATTGGAATAATCTCATTGGGCCAAAAGCTCGGAAAAACTTATGTGGCGCTAACATTGTTGGCACTTTGGGCATTAATCTGGATAATCAAAGACTACGCTATTATACTTTTAGGTGGAATAGCTGTGGTGTTATACGTTGCCCAGTTATATAAGGAGGGGTTGACATGAAATGTCACTGCCAGAGTAATCCGCATAGGAAAATGATAACAATGGCGTCTTGCAGGTGATATCATGAATGAATTTCGAGTTCATGACCTTTTGACTTTTATCTTCACCTTTCTGATTTCTATGGTGGAACTGCTTGTGGATAGTCTGTTGGTTGATTCGAAGCCAGTTAATGTCAGCACTTCCGGTGCTTCGGTGGCTCTGCACTGGGTTGCTGTTCAGGGTGAGCACTCATACGAGGTTAGGCTTTTCGAGGTCCTTGGTGGGCAAGAGTTGGAAGTGGATGAGTGGAGCGGGGAGGTGAGTGTTGCGCGCGTGTTGAATGGTCTCTCTGCCTGGCTGGAGGTTGTTCCAAACCCGGTTGAAGCGGGTAATAATGCACCCTAGTTCCCATTAGATCGTTAGAGTTATAAGCACTTAAGTCTTTTGATTGATTGGTGGTTGTATTGAGCTTTCAGAGGAAAATCCTGATCATAAAATCCGAAATCTACCCGATAATCAGCAAACACTACCCGAAAAACACTCACAGGGAAATAATCAGCCTCTACGACCTGATAACCTTCGCAATACTAGCACACTTGCACTTTAACGGAGTTTACAAGCACGCTTACAGAGTCCTAATCGAAGAAATGAAGCTGTTCCCCAAAATCAGGTACAACAAACTAAC
>NZ_WHIZ01000092.1:0-4978 GCF_009372125.1 Thermococcus sp. 101 C5 | reverse complement strand
GGGAAAAGTTCTGGGTGATTGTTGAGGAGTTTTCCGGCTGTTTTCTGTTTTTGGATAAGGGGTATGTTAACAGGGAACTCGAGGAGGAGTTTTTGAGGTTTGGCGTTGTTTACACGCCAGTAAAGCGGGGGAATCAGATTAGTAATCTGGAGGAGAAGAAGTTTTACAAGTACTTGTCTGACTTTCGCAGGAGGATTGAGACTTTGTTTTCGAAGTTTTCTGAGTTTCTTCTGAGGCCGAGCAGGAGTGTTAGTTTGAGGGGGTTAGCTGTCAGGATTTTAGGGGCGATTCTGGCCGTGAATCTGGACAGATTATACAACTTCACAGGTGGTGGGAACTAGGGTATTATGAATATCACGATAGGCATAGAAAAAGACTGGGACGTTATGAGGTTCGCTACCAAGGAAGGCGGAATGGCTACAACACGCCCTTTAATTACGGTGAAGCTCTTTGCGTCTATTGGTTTCAAAATAGCCTCAGGGTCACCTTCCATGTTCTGCTGTATCTTTAGCTTCGCGAGATACTCGTTGAGAACCGTCAGTACAGCGTTTATCCTTCCCTCACTTACTGCCTCTCTCATGCCTCCGCTTATTCCTCTGATTATGCCGTACACCTCGACTTGAGCCTTTTGGTTGTTCTCTATGGCCCTTGAAAAGTTCTGCGGGATTATTACGATCATGTTGTAGTTCTCTTCTTGAGCTTTCTGGAGGGCTTCATCAACGCTCAAAGCCTCTATTTTGGTTAAGGTTACATTGGGAGCGGCTTCTAAAGCTTTGATTAACAAATCGCCGTACTGCCCCTCATCAAGGTTCACCAGCACAACCTTGGTTTCCTCTTGAGCCTGTTCAAAGCCTACCTGCATCATCTGCCCCAAGGCGGGATATATGATCAGGGGAACTATTATTATGCCAAATATAAGCCCCTTATCCCTCAGAAGGTCTTTGAGCTCTTTCATTACAAGTATCCAGAAGTCACTCATTCAAACACCTCCACCGCCCGTTTGGATTATGGACATAAAGACTTCTTCGAGGTTTTCCGCCCCGTATTTTTCTTTCAGCTCCTTTGGAGTGCCTATTTCAACTATCATGCCGCGGTTTATCAGAGCAACCCTATCACAGAGAAACTCCACTTCGAGCATATTGTGGCTTGAAACTAGAAATGTTATTCCCTTTTCTCTTGCGAACTGTTTTATCGTCTGCCTTATGGAATACGCGTTTATTATGTCCAGTCCGCTTGCCGGCTCATCCAGAATAGCAAGCTTGGGCTCAACCATCAAAGCTCTCGCAAGCAAAAGCTTTCTCGTCATACCCTTTGAGTAGGTGGATATTTTGTCGTTCAGCCTATCTCCAAGACCGCTAAGCTTTACACCAAGCTCGAGCATCTTTTCATAACTCTTTCCCGTTTTAGCATAAAGCTTGGCCATAAACTGGAGGTACTCAATCCCCTTGAGGTTCTTATAAGCTCCGGCTTCCTCCGGAAGGTAGCTTATGAGCTTTCTTACCTCATCCCCCTCTTTAACCACGTCATGACCAAAGACTTCAGCTCTTCCTCCCGTTGGAGTCAGCAAAGTTGCTAGGATCTTGAGCGTCGTGCTCTTCCCAGCACCGTTTGGCCCTATTAGGCCGAAAATTTCGCCCTCTTTGATCTCTAGGCCGAAAATTTCGCCCTCTTTGATCTCAAAGCTTATTCCTTTGAGGGCCTTAACCTTTCCATAATCCTTCTCAAGGTTTTCAACCTTAACAGCCGTCATGTATCTACCTCCTTACTATTTTCGTATATGAATATATCTTCAATTTTGACATTGAAAAGCCTTGCTATCTTAAAGGCCAACCTTAAAGATGGATCGTATTTGCCCTTCTCTATCGCTATTATCGTCTGTCTTGTGACGCCGAGGGCCCTGGCAAGCTCCTCCTGGGTCAGGCCCCTCTCTTCCCTCAGCTCGCGGAGGCGGTTTTTCATCCCTACATCCTCCTAGCGTAGTATGCTCTAAAGATCCAGATGCTAAAGAATATCGCCATGAAGATTATCAAAGCTGTGTCCCTAGCATCGCTGTTTTTTGTAACAAACCAATGATAAAATAATAAAATGATGTCCACAATCATAACGAGCTCCAAAGCTTTAAGTGCAGTCCTTTTATCTATTTCCTTCGCTCTTTCATCGGCGGGAAGCCCTATTTCTCGAAGCATAATTCTCGTCATCAAAGTTCCAAGAAGAGCTCCACCAATAAGGGAGATAACTGCAACGATGAGCAATTCGTTCATTCACATCACCCTTGCGTAATAATGCCTTAGAATGAGGTGTAGGAAAAGCACCCCAGCAAGTGTGAGTCCTATGGCAGCAAAAGCCCCCGCAAACTTCGGATCACTCAGCTTTCCTGTGAGAGCTATCATAGCGATAGCCAAAGCTACTTCTACAATTTGAATGGTTCTTACTGCGGCAATTTCACTTATCCTTTTTGTACGCTCGTCCTCGAAGACATGACCCCTATTTTCAAAGATTAAGTAATAGCTGTGAATGAAAAACGCTCCTAAGACAAAAACCGCCACGGATACTTCAACTTTTCCCTCTGGGAGTGCCCAACCCATTATCCATCCCATTGCCATAACACCAACTAGTGGTGGAAGATGGACAAGCTTGCTCATCCTCCTCACCATGTAAAGTTTCCTTTACGTAAAGTTTCCTTTACATCCTTATAAACCTTTTCTCCACACACCTGTTCCCAACTTCAATATTTCAAAGCCTTCCTACTTTTTAAGCCAGTAATAGAGCCTTGCAGCTAGAATAGAGTATACAAAGAGTTGAACCACAACAAAAAAGTATCCACTGAGGATTTCAAACTCCTTTGTCCCATAACTGCTCGCTAACTTCCATACGGAGAATGCCGTTATTATCGGAAAGGAAATCTCAAAGGTTAAAGTTAAAACTTCCATTTCCTTAATTCTCTCATCTTCGCTCCTTTCAATTCCTGCAAGTTTCATTCCCAAATATATGGAACAAAACGCCAGAATCACAGATATCGCAGCTTTATCGGGATTTTTAGATTTTATAAAGTGAACCGTGAGAATTACAAATAAAATCATGAAGACAAAAGCAGATATCCAAACGCCCCAGCGCTTAATCTCCATGCAATCACCGGTGATTCTTAAAATTAGAGGAGGTAGAGAAGGTCAAGGCCCTTGAAGTTTCTCCTTTATTGTCGAAAGCCTCCTAATCTTTGATTTGACTGCAAGTTTGTTGTGGTCTACAACTATGAATTCTCCGATGCTCTTAACGGCGTTCATAGGTATAAGGAGGAGACCCTCGTGATCGGTAACAAACTCACTAGTGTCTAAATCTTCATCTGGCTCGGCAACAATTACCAGAATTTCTCCAGTTTCCTCGTCGAAGCTCAAATCATAAAGCCATCCAAGTCTTATTCCAGTGTCAGTTATAATCTCCATATCCCTAAGCTTTGATGCCTTAATTTTCACCATCTTAGTCTCCCTCCACTTTTTGCCTAGATAAAAAATGGCGTTTTTTCTATAAAATCTTTTCTAAAAATGAAAGGTCAAAGGGTGAAGTAGTCAACCTCTTTACGTTCTCCTCCTCCAGTAGCTTTCCTGCTCTCCTCAAATTGCTTGTAATAATCAAGCATATACCTTGTTATACTTGGCCTGACCTTCTTCATTGCCTCTTCAAAATCCCTCTTTGAAACGCGGAGTTTTTCGAGGAACTCCTCTGCCTGCTCTTCTATGAGCTCCTTCGGGGTTATAGAAACGGCCCTTCTAAGGGCAATTAGGGCTGCTTCTCTAACAAGTGCAGCCAAATCTGCACCGCTGTAGCCTTCGGTTTTCTTTGCGAGCTCTTCTAAGCTAACATCACTTGCAAGAGGCACCCTCCTCGTGTGAACCTTAAGAATCTCAAGCCTTGCCTTTTCATCTGGGGCTGGAACGAGGATAAGCCTGTCGAACCTTCCCGGTCTAAGCAAGGCTGGGTCAAGAATGTCAGGCCTGTTCGTGGCAGCAATAACCACAACACCACTGTTCTCCTCAATACCATCCATCTCCGTGAGCAGCTGGTTGAGCAACGTGTCCATGACTCTGTTAACGTCGCTTCCCCTTGCCTGGGCTATTGCATCAATTTCGTCAATGAATATCACTGTTGGAGCAGCCTGTCTGGCCTTTCTAAAGATTTCCCTTACTCTCTTTTCGCTTTCTCCAACCCACTTGCTGAGAACCTCTGGCCCCCTGATGCCGATGAAGTTGGCCTCACTTTCGTTAGCAACGGCCTTGGCCAGCAAGGTCTTACCGGTTCCTGGAGGACCATAGAGGAGAATGCCCTTTGGTGGTGTAATGCCAAGCCTCTGAAAGGCCTTGGGATATTTGAGAGGCCACTCCACAGCTTCTCTGAGCTCCTGCTTAACCTCTTCAAGGCCACCGATGTCCTCCCACTTAATGTTCGGAACCTCTAAGAGCACTTCTCTTAAAGCCGAGGGTTCAATCATCTTCAATGCTTCGTAGAAGTCAGCCCTCGTTACCTTAAGCTCCTGGAGCACTTCTGGCGGAATTCTTTCTTCCTCAGGGTTTATCTTTCCTTCAGCTATTAGCCTTCTTAGAACGACCATAGCGGCTTCTCTTGCCAGTGCTGCGAGGTCAGCACCAACGAATCCATGAGTCTTCTCAGCAAGCTCCTCAAGGAGTATATCAATTAAACGATGTCTCACTTCCTTGTATATTTCCCCATCATCTTTTAGAATCTCCTTGATCTCGTTTTCGTCCTTCGCACTCTCGACCTTTTTGATAATCTCCTCAAGCTTCGCCTCCTCAAAGGAGGATTTTCTTTTCAGCTCATTTAACACTTTCAAAACGCTCTTTTTATCATAATCTGGCTCAAGAGGCATTCCTCTTGTGTGGATTTGGAGAATTTCTTTTCTTCCCTGCTTGTCAGGAACACCAACCTCAATCTCCCTATCAAACCTACCCGGCCTTCTGAGAGCTGG
>NZ_WHIZ01000091.1:0-5026 GCF_009372125.1 Thermococcus sp. 101 C5 | reverse complement strand
TGACCTGTTACTCTGATGGAAATTTGCTGGCTTTACTGTCTGTTGATCCGGCGAATAAGCATGATGTGAGTGTTGTCCGGGAAAAGTTCTGGGTGATTGTTGAGGAGTTTTCCGGCTGTTTTCTGTTTTTGGATAAGGGGTATGTTAACAGGGAACTCGAGGAGGAATTTCTGAGGTTTGGCGTTGTTTACACGCCAGTAAAGCGGGGGAATCAGATTAGTAATCTGGAGGAGAAGAAGTTTTACAAGTACTTGTCTGACTTTCGCAGGAGGATTGAGACTTTGTTTTCGAAGTTTTCTGAGTTTCTTCTGAGGCCGAGCAGGAGTGTTAGTTTGAGGGGGTTAGCTGTCAGGATTTTAGGGGCGATTCTGGCCGTGAATCTGGACAGATTATACAACTTCACAGGTGGTGGGAACTAGGGTTAACTTTTCTTTTCTTCAATGCTGAAGGTGAAAATATGGGAATTGATAACATAATTGCAAAGCTGGCATCAGTTGGGGCTGACCTAAGTACAAGAAATGCCATAAGAATGGCACTTTCTTTAATAAGTGAGGATGAGGAACTTACCGATCAAATATACGTTGAGATAAAGAACAAAGCGTATAAAGAGGAGTTTGCAAAGGTTCCTGTTGAAAAGAGAGCCGTGTTTATTCCCCAATGTCTAAGGAACGTAAAGGAATGCCCGGCGGAGTTTGGCGAGTACGGGTGGAAATGTACAAAGTGCGGGAAATGCCCGATTGGAGATATAATTGATTACGGAGAAAAGCTCGGCTACAAACAGTTCTACATAGTACCGGGAGGAAGTTTGGTAAAAAAGGTATTAAAGGAGAAGGTGCCTAAAGGAGAGATAAAAGCTGCAGTAGGGATAGCATGCTGGCCCGAGCTCGCAGAGGCTAACGAGAAGCTTTCCATATTGAAAATCCCGCTTCAAGCCGTGCCTCTGTTGAGAGCAGGGTGTATAAACACCCTTGTTGATCTTGAAAGAGTTAAGAGAACACTTGAGATTGGGCTTAAGCATGAAGACAGGAGTTCAGTTCCTTCAGCGGAAATAAATCCTCAGCCAACTCTTTAGCTGTTTTCGTTTCTTATTTCATTCCAGATTGCAGTCAAAATTAACAAAGCACCTATGTAGCCTTTTAAGCTTAACACCTCCCCGATAGTTAAAAACGCCGAGATGTGTCCAAAAATAGGTTCAGCGGAATATATGAGGGCTGCTTTATGGGCTTTTGTTTCTTTTTGGTACTTTACCTGAAGGGTGAATGCAATTACCGTTGCAAAGATTCCCGTGTAAAGGATGCCAAGCCATGGAGTCATCTTTACAGGCACTACGAACCCTTCAAAAACAAGAGCATAGATTGTTGAGAACACAAAGTTCCAAAATATCTGCCAGAAGGCTAGGCTGAGGTAATCTTTTTCTCCAAATTTCTGGATAAGGACTATCTGGAAGGCAAAGGAAATTGCACAAAAAATCGTCAGCAGATCACCATAGTTAAACTTTAAGCTTGCTCCCGAGATTAAATACAAACCAATTATTGCAACAATAAGAGATAGAAAATCTCTCGCTTTTAGCTTATCCCCCAGGAGAAAGTATGCTATAAACGGCGTGAAGACCACGTAGAGAGAGGTTATGAATGCAGAGTTGGATGCAGAAGTGTATTTTAAACCGACGATTTGAAAGCCGTGCCCAAAAACGAGTGTTAATCCCAGAATAAGCCCTTCAAATAAGGTTTCTCTCTTCAGGACTCTCTTTCTAAAAATGAGGAGCATAAGGAGAGACGCTACTCCGAAACGGTAAGCCAGAAATAGTATTGGGGGCATATAACCGAGGCTAACCTTCATTGCCGGAAATGTAAATCCCCAGATGGCTGTGATTCCAAGGAGTATTAGTTCAGCTCTTTTCATGCCTCAATCTAAAGGTTTCTACTTTTTAAACATTTTTCTTTCAGATATTGGCTTAAACGCTCTAATTTTCGTAACCCTTATATAAAAAGAAAACATAATCATTTTTTGGTGATATCATGGGTGAGGAAGGAGTTCATGAGGCCCCGCAAGAGAAAATCGAGAGAATTTGGATCCTAATAACGCCAGACAAATGCAGCGGCTGCAGGCTTTGTGAGGTTGCATGCTCCCTTGAGCACGAGGGAATAATATGGCCCGAGGCATCAAGAATAAGAGTCTTTGAACTTTTGCCCGGAGTTAATGTCCCACATACGTGTGTCCAATGTCCTGATTATCCGTGTGTTAACTCCTGCCCCACAAAAGCCCTAAGCGTTGATGAAAAAACCGGAGCAGTCATTGTTGACGAAGCAAAGTGCATAGAGTGTGGAGCGTGTGTGACAGCATGCCCGGGAAACGTTCCAAGGATTCCCGCTGGTAAGGGAAGTGTGGTCATATGTGACCTCTGTGGAGGAAATCCGAAATGTGTTGAGGTTTGCCATGAAGCAGGGCACGATGCGTTAAAGATTGTTACAGGAGACTATAGACCTATCTTTAGGACATTCGCTAAAGACCCGGTGGAAAAGAGCCATGAAATAGCGAGAAAAGTCTTTGGGGAGGAATTCTTGGGGTGAGTAAAAATGTACGCATATGCCGGAAAACTCCTTGATGTGGACTTAACAAAAGAGGAAATTAAAGAGGTCGAGCTGGATGAAGAAATCTTAAGGAAGTTCTATGGCGGGAGAGGGCTTGGAACATACCTTCTCTGGAAAGAGCTCGGGGACAAGTGGGAAACTGTAGATCCCCTTGGCGAGGAGAACCTCCTTCTGATACTAACAGGACCGCTAACCGGCTATTACCCGGGTATGAAGACTGCTGTTGTTTCCAAATCTCCTGAGAGCAATGGTATCGTGGGGAGTGTTCTAAGCAGTGAAGTAGGTTTGGAACTCAAGGCATCAGGATATGATGGGATCATAATCAGAGGAAAAGCAAAGGCCCCAGTCTATCTCTTCGTTCACAACGATACGGTGGAGATAAGGGACGCAACAAAATACTGGGGCATGGGTGGCGTTGAGCTTCACAAAACCCTCTTGAAAGAAGTTCATGAGGAGATAAAGAAGAAAGAAAAGCTGAGAGGAATTCCCAAAGAGCCCGCGATGATGTACATTGGCAGAGGGGGAGAAAATAAAGTCCGCTTTGCTGCAATAATGACGAAGCTCATGCATGCCGCTGGCTATGGTGGCTATGGAGCGGTAATGGGAAGCAAGAACCTCAAGGCAATAATCGTAAAAGGAAGCAAATCTCTTCCAGAAGTTTACGACAAAGAAAAAATGAAATCCCTCCTCAGAGAGTTCTGGAAAGAGCTCTTTTCAATGACTACCTTTAGGGAATGGGGTACCGGAGCTGGAGGATATAGCGTAGGGCATGACCGCTCAAGTGAGCCAATAAGAAACTGGCAGGAGGAATACCACGACAACGAGGAGATAAGCGTAGTTAATTTCGAGAACAGAGCTTGGATAAAGAAATATTGGGCTGATTACGGGTGTCCGGTAAACTGTATGAAAATCTCATATCTCCGTTATGGTGAGTACAAGGGTGCAATTACAGATGCACCGGACTATGAGCTCATGGCATATATGGGAACTAACCTCGGAATATTTGAACCAGAAAAAATAGTTTACCTGTCATATCTGGTTGATGAACTTGGCTTGGACGGAATAAACGCTGGAAACACCTTAGGATTTGCAGCGGAGCTTTACCAGAGGGGAATTCTTACAAAGGATGACATAGGATTCGAGCTTAACTGGGGCGACGAAAAAGCCTTCGCAAAGCTTTTGCACTTAATAGCTGAGAAGGAGGGCATTGGAGAGATACTTGCGGAGGGCACTTACAGAGCAGCGTTGAAGATTTCACAGCTTAAAGGTGTAGATGTAACAAAATACGCGGTTCACGTGAAGGGAATCGGAGTCGGTGCTCACGGGGTGAGGAGCGAGCTCGACTATACAAAGGACATAAGCTATGCTGTCTCTGTCCAGGGAGGAGACCACACCTCCACAGCAGGTCTTCCAGCAAGGAGCTACGAAGGGGAGATGGTAAACGCATTCTACGACTCCGCGGTTGTGTGCAACTTCGTCACGAAGCCCGGATTTGAAAGAATCCTCGAGTTTGGAAACGCTTTGACAGGATTCAACATAACCCCCGAGCAGTGGCTTAACGAAGTGGGTCTGAGGATAATCCACCTTCAGAGAATACTTCTACTCCTTGGTGGACCGGATGTGCACTGGGACCCGAGAAAGGACGACGACAATCCACCAAGGTTCTATGAGCCACTGCCGAGCGGACCAGTTAAAGGAAAAGCCCCAAGCAGAGAAGACATTAGGGCAAAGGTAAAGCAGTACTACGAAGAAATCGGCTACGACGAAAATGGAATCCCGAGGGAAGAAGTTCTTGAGCAACTTGGCATAGGTGAAGCAAAGCGTGAGGTAAAGAGGATTAAAAAGCGCTTGAACCTCTAACTTTTTCTTTTAAACTTTTGGTTTTGATGAACTTTTTAAGGCTTTATTGTCAAAAATATATGGTGATTGTATGGTTGAATACAAAGATATGACAATAAAGGTTGTTGGAGAGGCTTTCTCCAACAAAAATGAAAGTTAAAGCAGGAAACTATGAAATTGTGCTTGACAAACTCGGTGGGGAAGCCCCGAGTCCAATAGACTACGTTCTCGCAGCCCTTGCAGGATGTTTCAATATTGTCGCAACTCTTGTAGCCAAGGATATGGGAATAAACATTGAAGACCTGAAAGTTGAGGTTGAAGGTGTCTTCAACCCCGGAAAGCTCTATGGACAGGGTAACGAGAGAGCAGGATATAAAGAGATCAAAGTCAAAGTTAAAGTAAAGACAGACGCTGATGAAGAAACCCTCAAGAAGTGGCTTGAGCAAGTTGAGGAACGCTGCCCGGTTTCCGATAACTTGGCCAATCCAACTCCAACAAAGGTCGAGTTTGAAAAGTGTTGGGCGTGTTTAGTTTCACCCCCTGTTATTTAAACAGTATTTGACTCTGAGGAGGATTTTCAGACCATAACACATTAC
>NZ_WHIZ01000090.1:0-5095 GCF_009372125.1 Thermococcus sp. 101 C5 | reverse complement strand
GTTAGTTTGTTGTACCTGATTTTGGGGAACAGCTTCATTTCTTCGATTAGGACTCTGTAAGCGTGCTTGTAAACTCCGTTAAAGTGCAAGTGTGCTAGTATTGCGAAGGTTATTAGGTCGTAGAGGCTGATTATTTCCCTGTGAGTGTTTTTCGGGTAGTGTTTGCTGACTATCGGGTAGATTTCGGATTTTATGATCAGGATTTTCCTCTGAAAGCTCAATACAACCACCAATCAATCAAAAGACTTAAGTGCTTATAACTCTAACGATCTAATGGGAACTAGGGTAAAAGAAAACCACTTTACAACAATAAGGGTGTGGAGTGCTGCCTGCTCTACTGGACAAGAGCCCTACTCGATAGCAATGATGTTCAGTGAATTCCTGGGGCAGGACATAAAGCGCTACAATCTTTCCATACTCGCAACCGATATTGACAGAGAGGCGTTAAACATTGCTATCAAGGGTGTTTATCCGAGGGAAACCGTGGAAAAGAGCGTTCCCAAGCATCTCATCAGAAAGTACTTCCTTCCCATGGGCGACCACTATAGAATCTCACCCCAGCTTCGGCGCTACGTGAAGTTTCAGCATTTTAACCTCCTTTCCAAGGAGTATCCTAAGGGTTTTGACATGATATTCATACGCAATGTGCTCATTTATATGACCAAGGAAGCCCAAGAAGAGATCTTCCGTCGTCTTTATGATTCTCTCGAAGATCATGGTTACCTTATCCTCGGCAAAACTGAGACAATACTTGGGGATGCTTCCAAGTTGTTTAAGCTCTACAGCCTAGTAGGTAGGGTATAAGGTCAAACTGACAGGAAGCACAGAAAAAGTGTTTATGTAAGTCTGCTCCAGACACACATTCCCAAAATGGAAAGAGCGGGAATAATAAGCTTCGAGCATAATACTGTGACTTTAATTGGTGTTCCTGAAAATGTGGACGTATACATGGAAGTTGTGTCAAGGCATGACATAAGCTGGAGCACTTTTTATGCAGGCATTTCCATAATTTTTGGAGTGACTGGGTTATGGCTCAATAACATCCCTCTCGTCATTGTGTCTTTCATTTACTTAATTTTGGCAGTAATTCAGCACTTTAAGATGTATAGGGTTCTCACTTCCGGAAATCATGATGAGTAATGAGGAATTACCCTGCTGATAGTGGGGGTAAGTCGGAATTACCTATATACAATAACGAGAAGGGAAGTATGAGTGCCTTACCTACGGGTGAGACACCCTCTGAAAATTGGAGGCGAAAGATTTGAAAAAAGTTTTAGCACTTGGAATGTTAGGCCTGTTAGTGGCCTTTGCAATGGCCCTCGGCACCAGTGCAACGTTCAGGGACTACAGAGCTCAAAGAAGCGTTCACGTAGACGTTGTTGCAGATGACGTTGAGCTCATTGACCTACATCCGGGGCAACCATATGCATACCTAAATGAGAGGGGTATGCTGGTAATAGACTTCTCAGCAGACAATCCAAATTGGCCTGGGTATACAGATCCAAACTGGACCGGAGGGTTAGGAATTAGCCCACAGTCAAGGTACAACTTTGACCACGTTTTCTATGTTAGCAACCACCTCTGGGAGCAGTTTCCTATAGTAGTGAGAATTGTTTCATCACATCCAGGCAGATTCTCCTTCTATGACCCAACAGAGAATATGTGGGTAACAGATGGATATGCACAACCGTATAACTCAGACACTGCAGCTGGAGATGTATGTTTCATTCTGCAGCCTGGAGAGGAGCTCGGAGTTGGAATGGAAGTATCAGGTTTTGGAGAAGTGGGACTCGGTGACTTCCATGGGAACGTGACCATTATGGCATGGCCCTTAGGAGAAGAACCCTTTGAGTGTAGAGCAGGGGGTGTAGTAGGATGAAGAAAATACTGGGAATCTTCATGCTGATTGCAGGAATAGTCATTGCTGTAACAGCAAGCAATGCAACCTTTGCATACTTTGAGGCAGACAGAGAGGTTCATATAGCCATTGTTCCAGACGACAATGAATTAATCGATTTAGTACCTTTGCAACCCTATGCGTACATAAATGATAATGGAATGCTTGTTATCGACTTAGGTACAACAAACGAAAACTATTGGAAGTTAGTAGAAAAGAATATTGCCGTGGGTGAGGGTGTAAGCCCAGACTCAGTGTATGTATTTGAGCACATGTTTGGCATCAGCAACCACCTTTGGGAACAGGTTCCTATTTGTATGAATGTCACATACAGTGGGAGTGGTGCTATTAAATTCTTTGTAGGTGAATATACAAACGAGACTGTTGCAGCACATGAATTCTTGGTTACAATTTATCCCGGCGAAACTGTACCAATTGGAATGCTCATTGACAGCGAAGGCTTGGATGCTGGTGAGGCACTAAGTGGAACATTGAACTTCGATGCAGAACTTGGGGAATGCGAAGAGGAGGAATGATCTGATTAATTTTCCATCTTGGAGCATTTGCTCCTTTTATCTAGATTTTAGGGGGAGAAAAAAATGAGAAAAATACTCAAATTTACTGTTCTACCGATCATATTAGTCATGATATTCTTTGCGTGGGGTGTTTTCGTTGTGAGGCCAATCCCCGTTGTTCTGGCTGTTGAAGATAACGTCTCAGTTTCCATAGAGAATCCTCTGCCGCCTTATGCCTATTTAAGCCAGGGGTATTTGAAGATTGACATCAGCAACCAAAGTCCCCTCTATCCCGGGTTTGGAGAGGGTCTTTCACCTGATACGGTTTACGTTTTCGACGACGTTTTTGAAATATACAACAATGAAAGCGAAACAGGGGCGGCTGTTATATGTGTGGTCATAAGCTCGTCTACTCCAGTTATTGGCCTCTTTGTGAGTCCCTATCCCGGAACCTGGAGCCAGAGCATAGATTTTGAAGTCCCTGCAAACCAGAGCGTTCAGGTGGGGATGAGATTTGACACTACTGGATTAGGGTTGGGAGATTACAACCAAAACATTACAATACAAGCTTTTGGAGGCTCCTGCCAATGAAGGCATCCCTTGAATATTTCCTGATTCTTGCGGTTTCCGTGTTTGTTGTGGGGTCTATCGCGGGAGCTCTTCTTGATAGACCCGTTTTCATGTCTTATGTTTACTCAGATAGCATGACCCCTACGCTGAATAAGGGGGATTTGTTCTTCATAAATCCTTTTTCAAGGAGCGCCGATGTTGGTGATATAATCGTTTTTAATCTGAGAGGCAGCTGGACTGTCCATAGAGTCGTGGCAATTGTTGAAAATGGCTACATTACCAAAGGCGACAACAACGTTGCAACCGACCAGCAAGAAGGGAGAGCGAGCCCAGTTTCAAAAGATAAAATAGCGGGAAAGGTGCTTACCATTGGAGATTCCCCCCTCAAAATCCCACAACTGGGAACGTATCTTCAAAGAGGACTCTCTGGAAGAACTAAAATGCTGCTTGCGGCATTAATGATAGTATTGGGAGCCTTAGCTTTCACGGGAGAGACCCCAAAGCACAGAAAAAAGAGGCCCAGGTTTACCAGAGTAAAGTTCAAAACTCTCTACCTTCTGGCTTCGGCATTTCTCTTGATAATGCTCTCAGCTTCAATATTTGTTTCCTGGCAGGTGTTTCCAATAGAATACGCAGTGACATCCGCAGGGGGTCAGAGAGAAGGATGGGTTTTACCCGGTTCCACATTTGAAAGGGAAATCACCATAAAAAATGGGAACTTCTATCCGATGGTCTACTATCTTGAGCCCCAGACTGGAGGGATTTCAAGCCTATCAGAAACTCAGCTTGAATTGGGGCCCCAAGAAGAAGAAACAGTTAAAGTTACAATAAACGCTCCCGAAGAAACTTCACTTTTCATGGATAAGGTGAAAGTAAACGCCTATATCCCAGTGTTGCCAAAATCAGTGATCAACTGGCTTTACAGCATAAATCCATTTGCTCCTCTCTTTGCAATTCTCTCTGAGACTGCAGTTTTTCTGGGAATTCTTTACCTCATTTCGGGAATTGGGGATGAAGATGTGTTAAAAATCAGAAATAAGAGATCCAGCTTATTAAGGCAAATCAAAATGGAGGTGTTTGGGAGATGAGAAAACTTATCCCGGTTATACTTTTGCTGCTATTGTCTTCATTGATAGTCATCGGTTCAAGCGGGACTTTTGTCTACTTCAATGCAGAGAGGGAAGTAAAAGTTGCAGTTGTTCCTCATGATGAGGAGTATTTGAGCTTTATGTGTTACAATGGCTACGCAGCAACGGTAATAGTTGACCAGAACAGCGAACTTACTTTCGACGCACTCACCATTGGCAACTATCTAAACGAACTTGAAACGGTTAATATCTGGCTAGATCCAGACTATTCCAATCTTCCAAGTGGAGTGGAAATGTGGATAGAAAGTGAAGATGGTGTACCAAAACCAATTGCTTCCCAGGAATACTACACCTTCTGGGGCAACATCAGCGTTGGAAATGCAGACCCGGGGACTTATGAAGTCCCCATAACTCTCTATGCCACCTGGGATGGAGGAGATGCGGTAATAGAGACCTGCCCGATAAGAGTGAAAATCTTAAGCGGGCCGAAGATTGAAAAGGTTCTTTTGAGCGGGAACGAGACAAATATTCCATTAAAAACCTATCAGGAATGGGTTTTACAGATAAATGTGACCAATGGTGGAACTGCTCAGAATTTGACAATTGAGGATATTATTCCCGGAGAATTTGACGTAAACTTAACCAGGACAAACGCAAGTAAGGGAACTTACAACTTTACAAGGCATGGGAAGTCAGACCACTTGGAGTGGAACGTTGAATTGGGCCCAGGAGAAAATGCACACATGAACATTACGATCTCCACAAGATGGGTAGAAACTGGAAAAGACGGAAAATGGGAGTTCACGTCTTGCGGCAATTATTCCCTCAACAAAGGTGCTGAGATAGTTGGCTATGGAATAGTTAGCAACAGCCTTACGGTAGAAGCGAACATTGGTTGTGAAGATGAGTAGGAGAATGGAAACTCTCATGGGAGAGGTTGATTTACTGGGCTGTTCTTTAAACGATAACTACCGGAACATTTGAATATTTTTGGTTCCGTAAAGCTTAAATGGTTTTGAGTCATA
>NZ_WHIZ01000008.1:0-43791 GCF_009372125.1 Thermococcus sp. 101 C5 | reverse complement strand
TTCTCCCAGTTGTGGAGGGTTGAGTAGTGAATGTTTGCTCCGAAGAATTTTCTGCCGTAGTGCTGGGCGTCTCTGAGAGGTAGGTTGTAGTATTGTTTAAAGAGGAGTATTGCCAGTATTGTTTTTACTGGAAATTTTTTGGATTTTGGCAGGTTCTTCAGCTTTCCTTCTGATTCGAAGTCTGCTAAAACGTCAAGAATTGCGAATGCCACGCTTTCAGGGTCTTTGAGTCTGTGATCCCATCTGGGGATCACGACAACCACCCGAAAGAATTCAGCAAAAACCCTAATAAAGGTTACTATAAACACGCCCTTTCCAACAAAAGGCTTAAAAGATACTTACCGAACAATTGTTCGGGTAATCAAATGAGAAGGCTGGGGATAATTGGAGAGGGAATAGCAGGATTAACTGCTGCAATTTCATTGGCTAAAAAGGGTTTTGAAGTAGTTATCATTGGAGAAGGGATAAAGGAAACAAATTCATATCTTGCTCAGGCAGGAATAGCCTTTCCCATTCTGGAGGGAGACTCCATCAGATCCCACGTTGTAGATACCGTCAAAGCCGGACGTTATTTAAATAACGAAGAAGCTGTATGGAGTGTGATTTCAAAATCTACTGAGGCTTATGATTTTTTACTTTCTCTCGGTTTAAGCTTTGAAGACAATGAAATCGAAGGGGGACACTCCTTTCCAAGGGTATTCACAATCAAAAATGAAACTGGAAAGCATGTGACAAAGCTCCTTTATTTAAGGGCTAAAGAGTTCGGTGTCCACTTCATAAAGGGTTTTGCATCTTCGCTGGCAATAAAAGACGAAAAATGCTATGGTGTTTTCCTCAATGGAGAGCTCCTAAAGTTTGATGCCATAATATTGGCTACTGGAGGATACACAGCATTATATAAATTTACAGCAGGCTCCCCATTAAACCTAGGGATTCTAACAGGAGACGCCCTAATGAAAAGTGCCTTAACAAGTAATTTAGAGTTCGTACAGTTTCATCCCACAGGTTTCATCGGAAAAGAGGTTAAACTTATAAGTGAAGCTGTACGGGGAGCGGGGGCTAAGCTAATCAACGAGGAGGGAGAAAGGTTTGTTAATGAACTTGAACCAAGAGATGTCGTTGCGAGGGCGATCTACAAACAGATGCAGGGAGGAAAAAGAGTTTATCTGGACGCAACAGGAGTTAAAGGGTTCAAAGAAAAGTTCCCCCAGATTTATTCGTTCCTGATCAAAGAGAAAATCAACCCTGAAAAAGATCTAATTCCAGTAACTCCAATTGCCCATTATTCTATAGGAGGTTTGAAAGTTGACCTCTATTACCGAACAAGCATCAAGAATCTCTATGCAATTGGAGAAGCAGCGGATAATGGGTTCCATGGAGCAAACAGGTTGGCAAGCAATTCCCTCCTAGAATGCGTGGTAAGCGGTTTAGAAGTTGCTAGAACGATAATGAGAGACAATCCTAAAGTCGAACATCCCAATGACGTTAGAGACACTACCCAAGAATTGGGCGATATAGATAGTGTTAGAGAAATTCTCTGGAAATATGCTGGAATAGTAAGGAATGAGAATGGCCTTAAAAAAGGGTTAAAAAAGCTAATGGGTGTCGAGGTGGATGCGAGAATCAAGCTCCTGGCAAGAGGTATTTTAGAATGTGCCTTAAAAAGGAGAGAGAGTAGAGGGGCTCACTATAGGGAGGATTATCCTTTCATGAAAGAGGAATTTGAAAGACCCAGCATTTTTCGAGGGGGTATATGTCATGAATCTGGTTGAGGAGATTATCAAGATTAAGGAAGAGAAAAACGCGATAATTTTAGCCCACAACTACCAGCTTCCTGAAGTTCAGGACATAGCCGACTTTCTCGGGGACAGCCTTGAGCTGGCGAGGAAAGCGGTGAACGTTGACGCCGACGTGATAGTCTTCGCGGGCGTCGACTTTATGGCCGAAACTGCCAAAATCCTGAATCCCACAAAGAAAGTGCTTCTCCCGACAAAGAGGGCCACGTGTGTGATGGCCAACATGCTGAAGGTTGAGCACATCCTCGAGGCCAAAAAGCGGTATCCCGACGCTCCCGTTGTCCTCTATGTAAACACGAGCGCCGAGACCAAGGCCTACGCCGATGTCACCGTTACATCAGCAAATGCCACAAAAATCGTGGAGAAGCTCGATGCCGATACGGTAATCTTCGGGCCCGATAACAATTTAGCGTATTATGTGGCAAAGCGAACTGGAAAGAGAATCATCCCAATCCCTGAAGGTGGGCACTGCTACGTCCACAGGAAGTTCACCCTTGAAGACGTTGAGCGTGCAAGAGAGGAGCACCCAGAGGCAAAGCTTATGGTTCACCCCGAATGCAGTCCAGAGGTGCAAGCGAGGGCGGATTTAATAGTCTCGACCGGTGGGATGGTTAGAAATGCCTGCCAGCATGACGAGTGGGTCGTCTTTACGGAGAAGGAGATGTGCTACCGTCTGCAGAAGCTCTATCCCGATAAGAAGTTCTACCCCGCTAGTGAGGATGCCTTCTGCATTGGAATGAAGTCAATCACGCTCAAGCACATCTACGAATCCCTGAGGGATGAAAAATACGAGATTGAGGTGCCCAAAGAGATTGCTGAAAAAGCCAGGAGGGCAATAGAAAGGATGCTGGAGATGAGCGGGTAGTTAAGTATGATGGAAACTTTTCCATTTTCTTTACCTTTACACTCAACAAGGTGGTGATGATATGGTTTCCGTTAACTATCTCCTGCGCTTCGTTGAGGAGGACGCGCCCTTCGGCGACGTCACGAGCGAGGCAGTCATACCGGAGGGAACGAAAGCAAGGGCCGTTATAATAGCCAGGCAGAGCGGCGTCATAGCGGGCGTTGAGGAGGCTAAAGCCCTCTTCGAGCACTTCGACGTTAAGGTTGGGGTCCAAAAGCGCGACGGCGAGGAGGTCAGGGAGGGCGACGTTATCATCGAGCTCCTCGGTGATGCCCGGGCGATTCTGCTCGTCGAGAGGACAGCCTTAAACGTCATGGGCAGGATGAGCGGCATAGCCACGGAAGTGAGAAAGCTCGTGGAGAGGGTCAAGGCCGTGAACCCGAAGGTCAGGGTCGCCGGAACGAGGAAAACCCTGCTGAAGCCGATGGACAAGAGGGCCATCCTCATCGGTGGGGGAGAACCACACCGCTTCTCCCTGAGCGATGCGATACTCATAAAGGACAACCATTTAGCGTTGGTTCCGCTTGAGGAGGCAATAAGAAGGGCAAAGACATTTTCCATTTATAAGGTAGTTGAGGTCGAGGTTGAAACCTTGGAGGACGCGCTGAAGGCTGCTAAAGCCGGGGCCGACGTAATAATGCTCGACAACATGACACCGGAACAGATTGAGGATGTCCTTGAGGCTTTAAAGCATGAGGGGCTCAGGGAGAAGGTTAAGATTGAGGTAAGCGGCGGGATAACGCCCGAGAACATCGAGGAGTACGCGGGGCTCGACATCGATGTTATAAGCCTCGGAGCTTTAACGCACAGTGTGAAGAACTTTGACGTGAGCTTGGAGATTATTAAGGGTTGATTATTTCTTGAATGTTCCATTTTTGGAACAAAATTTTTTAAATTTGGAACATTAATCAGACTATTGATGAGTTATGAACGATGAGCACTTCATGAGGTTAGCTTTGAAGCTGTCCAAAAAAGGAGAGGGAAGGGCAAATCCAAATCCGATGGTTGGAGCAGTTATTGTAAAAGAGGATAAGATCATAGGAAAGGGCTATCATAAACGTTTTGGGGATAGGCATGCAGAAGTTAACGCTATAGAAGACGCAAAGAGCAAAGGCTACTCCCTCGAAGGAGCAACAATGTATGTCACTTTAGAGCCCTGTTCCCATTGGGGTAAGCAGCCTCCCTGTGTTGATAGAATAATAAAGGAAGGCTTCTCAAGAGTTGTAATAGCAATGGGAGACCCCAATCCATTGGTTAATGGAAAAGGCGTTGAAAAACTCAAAAAAGCAGGCATTAAGGTTAAAGTTGGTGTTCTTGAAGAAGAGGCAAGAAAGTTGAACGAAGTGTTTCTAAAGTACATAACCACAAAAACGCCCTTTGTGGCCATAAAGCTTGCTTTAACCTTAGACGGTTTTATAGCAACAAATAGCTTCTCCTCAAAATGGATTACTGGCGAAAAAGCAAGGGAGAAAGTTCAGGAGCTCAGGAAAAAGTACATGGCAGTAATGGTTGGAGCTAATACGATTCTTAAAGACGATCCAAAACTAACTTGCAGAATAGAAGGATGCGCTGAGAAGGTGAAAGTAATCCTCGATAGGCATGGATTAACTGCTAATGGAAATTTTAGAGCTTTTGAGAAAGGAAGAGTAATAATCTTTACTGAGAGCAAAAAAGAATGGAAAAACGCTGAAGTAATTAGAGAAACAAAGCCAGAGAGAATTCTTAAAATTTTGGGCGAAAAAGGAATAGACAGCGTTTTAATTGAGGGAGGGAGAATAGCATGCCAGTTCCTGCCCTTTGCTAATAAACTGCATTTGTTCTACGGTAACAAGCTCTTTGGAAAAGGAATTTCTCCTTTTGAGTGCTTAAACGTTGATAAGGTTAGTGATGCCTTTAAAGTCGAGTTTCTCAAGTTTGAAAGCTTTGGAGACAGCTTTTACGTGGAGGTAAAGCCATGTTCTCAGGGATAATTGAAACGGTTGCAAAAGCTAAATTCTCTAATGGAAAACTGTTCGTTGAAAACGTAATAAACGTAAATGTAGGGGACAGTTTAGCCATCAACGGGGCTTGCTTGACTGTCAGCGATATTAGAGATTACATAGTCTTTGACGTTGGTGAAGAGACGTTAAAAAGGACAAACTTGGCGAAAGCAAAAGTTGTTAACATTGAAAGAGCTTTGAAGCTTGGCGATAGAATTGATGGACACTTAGTTACCGGACACGTTGATGGAACCCTAAAGCTAAGAAAAATTCTAAAGAGAGGAAATACCTACTGGCTAGCCTTTGAAATGCCTAAAGAGAGATTTGCCATAGTGGAGAAAGGGAGCATAGCTCTGAATGGAGTGAGCTTGACAATCGCCAAAGTTGAGAAAAATCAATTTTGGGTTCAGGTGATTCCCTATACTTGGGAAAATACCAATCTGAGGTTTCTGAGGACTGGAGAAGAGGTAAATTATGAGATAGACGTTGTTGCAAGGTATCTGAAGAATATTCTAGGTGAGAGATATGGATTTGAAAAAGCTTAAAGAGAGCATCCTTGAAGACAAGCCTATAGTTTTAATTGACGAAGAAAGGGAAGTTGAGGCTGATTTAGTTTATCCTGCCGAGCTCGCAAATGCTAAAGTGATAAACTTTATGCTCCAAGCTAAGGGAATGTTATGTTTAACTATGGATGAAGAGGAGGCTCTAAAAAGGGGCTTTTTCAAGTTGCCTTCCAAGAACAACGAGACGAACTTTCTAATTAGTGTTGATTACACGAAAACATTCACGGGAATTAGTGCAAAAGAGAGAGCTTTAACTGCTAAAAAGATTGCTGAGGGATTAAATATTGAGCACTTCCGCTATCCTGGTCATCTGCACCTTTTGGGTGGGATTGGAATAAATAAAAGGAAGGGACACACTGAAGCATCTCTTGAGCTTGTTGAAATGCTTGGATTTAAGAGATATGCAGTAATAATAGAGCTTTTAGATGAAGAGGGAAATTCTCACAACTTTGAATTTATAAGGGCTTTTGCTAAAAAGCACGATTTGCCAATAGTTACAATCAGAGAGGTGTTTAAAGAAGTTGTAAGGAGGAAAAGCTTTGTTAAGGTTTCTGCTCAAGCAAAGCTTCCCAGCAAATACGGAACCTTTAAGATAGTTGCCTTTGAGAACGAGCTTGACTTTAAGGAACATATAGCTATAATTAAGGAACCTTATGATATTCCGTTAGTTAGGCTTCACTCAGAATGTTTAACTGGTGACACGTTAGCTTCTCTAAAGTGTGACTGTGGAAGCCAATTAGCAAATGCTCTAAAAATGATAGCTCAGGAAGGAGGAATTTTGCTCTATCTAAGGCAAGAAGGGAGAGGCATTGGTCTAAAGAATAAAATCAAAGCCTACGAACTCCAGGATAGGGGATTTGACACGGTTGAAGCGAATAAAATGCTTGGCTTTAATGAAGATGAGAGGGATTTCAGTGTTGCCTGCCAACTGCTCAAAGCTTTAGGAGTCTCAAAAGTTAAGCTTTTGACAAACAATCCAAAGAAGATTAAAGCTTTGGAAGAGTTTGGAATAGAGGTTGTTGAAGTTATTCCGATTTTTGGAGAAGTTAACGAGATTAACAGATCTTATTTAGAGGTTAAGATGCTCAAGCTTGGACATAATTTAAAATCGCTTTTGGAGGGAAAAGAATGATTTATGAAGGTGAATATAAGGGCGAAGGCTTGAAAATAGGTATAGTTGTAAGCAGATTTAATGATTTGCTGACTAAGGAGCTTTTAGATGGAGCATTGGACTGTCTTAAGAGACATGGTGTCAAAGATTTAGACATCTTTAAGGTTCCTGGAGCATTTGAAATCCCATTTATCACAAAAGAACTAGCAAAAAAAGAGAAATACGATGCGATTTTAGCGTTAGGAGCTGTCGTTAAAGGAGAAACGTATCACTTCGATTTGGTTGCCAATGAAGTTGCAAAAGGAGTAGCCCATATAAACTTAACCTACGAAACTCCTGTAATATTTGGTGTTATAACCGTTGATGATGGGTTGCAAGGATTAGATAGAGCTGGAATAAAGTCAAATAAAGGTTTTGAATATGCTTTAGCTACTTTAGAGATGGCAAATTTAAGAAAGAAAATAAAAAACATTTAGTTTTTGTTTTTTATTCCTATCCTAAACCCATCTCCAGAGTCAAGGACTCCAACCGCCAAAACTGGATGGGCGAACTTTAATTTTAAAACCCTCTCAGCCAGCTCCTCCTCATCGCCAAAGTCTAAGCTCAGGGTTTCAATGCCCTCAACATTGTATGTAGCGGTGAAAAATGCCCTTCCTTCCTCAAGCTCAACTTTTTTCACCCAAAGCTCATCCCTTCCAGCGAAGCCCAAAAAAGCCCAATCTTTATACTTTTGTATCACTCCCCCAATCCTTGGCGTATTCAAGGTATCTCTCTCATAATCCATAGCATCCAAAATGTGAATTAGGGCCTTTTTTGGCTTTTCCCACTCCAAAGCTTGAGCAATGAACGTTGTGTGAGAGCCATTGCTAACCACTGCATAGTCCTTGAAAATTTTCACGGCTGTGTAGCTCACATATGGATTGTTTGTCTCCGTTATATTTATCACCTCAACTTCGTCTCCCCTAAGTTTTGCTGTTCTATTGGGAAAAGAGCGAGAACTAACACGATAGAAAGCGAAAGGTTTACCCTCTTTTAATCCAACGCCAACCATTCTCCCAACGTATCTCATGTTATCACCTCATCCAAGCGGTTCTCATCTAACGCTAAGCGAATCTCTTTGGCAACCCTTTGACCCATCATAATCTCCTCGCCCCAATAAAGTGAGGAATACCAGTGCTTGGCATTACTTCCACCGTCTATGCGTGATGCAAAACCTATGCATCTAAACTCACCATCATAAGCAAAATGCAAGGAAAAAGGTCCTATAACCCCGGGAGGCTCAAGCTTTTCCATTGCTTCAACGAAAGCCAAGCCATAGTCATAGAGCTCTGGCAGGAGGGATTCTCTCAAAGCTATGGATTTGTTCCCAACTATTGTGTAAGGCAAATCTTTGAAGGGCATTCTCTTGTTTGCATCCGCTATAACCAATCGTTCATCAACTCCGAAAAGCTCAAGCCTCTCTAAAATAGGCGAATAGAAGAAGTGAACGTAAATGAAGACACCATCTACAAAGTGCTCAATTCTATAGTTCTCCTTAACATCTTTTAGCTTTCCCTCTAATTCGTGCCCATAAGCTATGAAGTGTCCACTCCCACCTTTAGGACCTTCAATTCTGACGAAGTAAAGCTCATCTCCTCTAACCTCATCCAAATCAAAGCTTTCAACTTGAGGAATATCAGCCTTTTGCAAAATCTTGTCAACAAGCTCAAACTTTGTTTCCCACTTCAAAAACCTCTTGTTTCCAAAGAACTTAGCTTTGCTACTCTCTATCATATCAATACCGAGATAAGCCACAAAAGAGCCGTGAGGGACTATTATTCCGTCATCACTCAGTATCTCTTCCATATTAGCGGTGACTCTAAGGTCATCAACTATTGGAAGTGAAGAGTAGAAGCTCTTCCTCTTTGGAGAAACATAGAGACGGGTTTTGAAACCTTCTTTCTTTGCTCCCATCATTATCTGCAAAGCCGAATGGGAGGCTATGGTTGAGATGATCATTCAATCACCCCCAAAAGCTCTTCTTGCTTTAGAAGCTTTCCCCCTTTCATCACCCTAATAGTATCACCGCTTATCTCATCTATAACCAAGAGTTCGTCGTTTTTTCGCCCAAACTCAAGCTTGAAGTCGATTATCTCAAATCCTTTGCTTTTGAAAAATTCTTTCAAAATTTGAGCAACTTTTCTTGTTGTTTTTTTCATCTCCTCAATCTCTTCCTTGGTTGCAATGCCGAGCGTTTCTGTAACCTCTTCACAAATGAGAGGATCACCTAAGGCATCGCTTTTTAGTGTAAATTCAACAATGTCTAAATCGCTGAGGGGCTTAACTAATTCACCGTAGCGCCTTAAGAAACTTCCATAAGCTTTGTAGCGGTAGATTACCTCAAGGGGTATCCTTTCGGCTTTTAAAAACTTCGCCCTTCTTTCATCAAGCCTCTCGACAAAGTGAGTTTTTACACCCCTCTTTTCCAACAATTTGAAGAAAAACTCTGTTTGTTTCAAAACTACACTTCCTTTGCCTTTTCTTCCTCCAATTACCTCATTTCCACCGGTATCTTCCTTTTCGCCAAAGCCCAAGATGCTGTCTTTAAAGTAAAAAATCAAAAACTCGCCATCTTCATAAACGTCTTTTGTCTTTCCCCTATAGATAAGCTTCATCAGCTTCACCCTTTTTCCTAAGCATGTCATTTATGAGGCGTATCGCACACAGCTCCCCGCACATTGAGCAGGCTTCTGTAGAAGTCGGTCTATTTTTTCTTATCTCATCAAAGCGTTCTTTGTCCACTGCAAACTTAAATTGCTTCTCCCAGTCCAGAGAACCTCTCGCCAGGCTCATGGTGTAGTCCCTCCTCCACTCCTCCTCGAAGCGTGTTAGGTTCACAGCATGGGCAGCAAGCTTTGTTGCTATTACCCCAAGACGCACGTGTTCTCTATCAGGCAAACCTAAGTGCTCCGCCGGTGTGACATAACAGAGAAAGTCCGCCCCATTCAAAGCGGCTATTGCGCCCCCAATGGCTCCAGCTATATGGTCGTAGCCCGGAAAAATGTCCGTTACCAAGGGACCAAGGACGTAGAATGGAGCGTTATCAGTTGCGACCTTCGCTATTTTTATCTGCATTGGAATTTGGTCTATTGGCACGTGTCCGGGCCCCTCAACCATAGTTTGAACTCCAAACTCTCTTGCCCTTCTCACCAAGCGCCCCAAGGTAAAGAGCTCACTCATTTGAAGCTCATCCCCAGCGTCCGGGAGTCCCCCTGGCCTCAGGCCATCGCCCAGGCTCAAGACCACGTCGTATTCCTTAGCAAGTTCCAAGAGATAATCATAGTCCTTATAGAAAGGGTTCTCACTCTCCCAGTGAATCATCCAAGCCGCTAAGAAAGTTCCTCCTCTCGAAACCATGCCAACAGTTCTCTTAACCCTTTTCATCTTTTCCACAACTTCTTTAGTAACTCCAACATGTATCGTCGCGTAATCAACACCATCCTTGAAGTGCTTCTCCACGGCATTCCACATGTCATCTTCGCTCATTTCAATGATAGCCTTACCCTTTGCCAGCATCTCCTCAGCGGCTTGATAAATTGGGACTGTTCCAACTGGAACATCTACAGCCCTCATGATTTTCCTTCTAATCTCATCCAAATCACCACCCGTTGAGAGGTCCATTATGGTGTCGGCCCCGTACCTCACAACTATTCTAGCCTTCTCTATCTCTTCTTCAACATTCACTATGTCCCTTGAGGTTCCAATGTTTGCATTGACTTTAATCCTCACACCTTTGCCCACGGCAACAGGTTTAACCCAATCGTGATTGACGTTTCTAAAGATAACAGTGTAACCCTTAGCTACGTTTCTCCTAAGCTTTTCAACACTTATGTTCTCCTGCTTGGCTATAAAGTTCATTTCCTCCGTTATTATCCCACGTTTGGCTTCTTCCATCTGGGTCATCCTAACCACCATATATAACAAGGTTTTTAAGTTTCAATACTAAGTTTTAGTCGAGCTTTATGAATTTTTCGGGTGGTGGAAATGCTAAGGGATGTAACCATAAGCAGGGCGATAATTGAAACCTACTTCAAAGAGCTCTTAGAGCACTTAAACCTCGACGTTGCTATAGTTGGAGCCGGTCCATCGGGAATGGTAGCCGCTTATTATCTTGCCAAAGGCGGCGCAAAGGTGGCAATCTTTGAGAAAAAGCTGAGCATAGGGGGA
Source organism: Thermococcus sp. 101 C5 (assembly GCF_009372125.1). Classification (NCBI taxonomy): domain Archaea; kingdom Methanobacteriati; phylum Methanobacteriota; class Thermococci; order Thermococcales; family Thermococcaceae; genus Thermococcus; species Thermococcus sp. 101 C5. Next base: position 33,232 of record NZ_WHIZ01000008.1, on the reverse strand, counting down.
GGAATATGGGGAGGAGGAATGGGCTTCAATAAGATAGTTGTGGAAGAAGAGGCTAAGGAAATCCTCGAGGAATTTGGAGTAAGGCATGAAGAATTTGAGGAAGGCTATTATGTTGCCGATGCCATCGAAGTGGCAACAACAATAGCGAGCAAGAATATAAAAGCTGGGGCAAAGATATTCAACATGGTTGAGGTCGAGGATTTAGTTGTTAAGGAGAACCGCGTAGCTGGAATAGTCATAAACTGGACACCCGTTAAAATGACGGACCTTCACGTTGATCCGCTAACAGTTGAAGCCAAGTTTGTGATTGATTCTACAGGTCATGGAGCACAGGTAACCCAACTCCTTGAAAAGAGAGGTTTAATAGAGAGGGTTCCCGGCGAAAGTGCGATGTGGGCGGAGATGGGAGAGAAGCTAACGGTGGAGCACACCAAAGAAATCTACCCCGGCTTATACGTCACAGGAATGGCGGCTAACGCTGTTGCCGGAGCGCCGAGGATGGGACCAATATTCGGTGGAATGTTCTTAAGCGGAAGAAAAGCTGCTTTCGAGATACTTGAAAAGCTTAAGAAATAAATGACATTCATCAGTTTTTGCTCTCTCCTACTATTTTAATCGCAAATTTTATATTCAAGTTTTAACTTTAAATTAATTGGAAGCATTAACTTGAGGTGATTGATTATGGTGTTTGAAGTAATTGAACAAAAGGGAACCGAACGCTTGAAGAGGGGATTTGCAAAAATGACAAAAGGCGGAGTAATAATGGACGTTACAAACGCTGAACAAGCAAGAATAGCTGAAGAAGCTGGAGCTGTTGCAGTCATGGCCCTCCACAAGGTTCCAGCAGATATAAGGAAAGCCGGAGGGGTTGCAAGAATGGCACCAGTTGAGAAGATTCAGGAAATCATGGATGCCGTTACTATTCCCGTTATGGCAAAGATCAGAATAGGTCACTATGCTGAGGCTCTCGCTTTGGAAGCTTTGGGTGTTGATATGATAGATGAGAGCGAGGTTCTAACACCGGCTGACCCGTACTTCCACGTAGATAAGCGTAAATTCAAAGTGCCATTTGTTTGCGGCGCAAGAAACTTAGGCGAAGCTGTGAGAAGAATATGGGAAGGAGCAGCAATGATAAGAACGAAAGGTGAGGCAGGAACTGGAAACATCGTTGAAGCCGTGAGGCACGTTAGGCTGGTGAACGATAACATAAAGCTCCTTCAGAGGACGACGGATGAGCAGGTGTACGGAGTTGCGGAGAAGTTTGCCGAGCCCTACATAAGGCTGGCTTTAGAAGTGAGAGAAATAAGCGGACTTGAGCCTAAAATCCTGAACAACGAGCCAGTTTATGATGGATACACCTATAGAGAGATAGTCGATGAAATTTACAAAATCCTTCTTGAGATTAAAAGGCTGGGAAGATTGCCCGTGGTCAACTTTGCCGCCGGAGGTGTGGCAACACCAGCCGATGCTGCTTTAATGATGCAAATGGGTATGGATGGCGTTTTCGTTGGAAGCGGAATTTTCAAGAGCTCAAATCCAGAAAAAATGGCAAGGGCAATAGTTGAGGCAGTTAACCACTACGATGAGCCAGACGTAATAGTCGAGATAAGCAAAGACTTAGGCGAGCCAATGAAAGGTCTTAGCATAGAACAGCTCGAAGTTCGCCTGGAGGAGAGAGGTGTATGAAAGTAGGTGTGATAGGGGTTCAGGGGGCTGTAAGCGAGCACATAGAGGCTATAAGAAGGGCTATGGGGCGTATAGGGATTAATGGAAAAGCCTTATGGCTAAGAAAGCCGGAGCAGCTGGGGGATGTGGATGCAATAATAATTCCCGGCGGAGAGAGCACAACAATTTCAAGGCTAATGATGAAGAACGGCCTTTTTGATAAAGTTAAAGAGCTTGGTGAAAGTGGACTTCCAATAATGGGAACATGTGCAGGACTGATACTTCTAGCAAAACATGTCAAAGGAGCTATCGATGGACAGAGGTTTCTCGAGCTTCTTGATGTCGAGGTCAGCAGAAATGCTTATGGTCGCCAAGTGGACAGCTTTGAAGCTACTGTAAGATTAACTTTCGATGAAAATCCATTTTTGGGCGTCTTCATAAGAGCCCCTCGTATCGTGGAAGTCTTTGGGAGAGCAAGACCTATAGGTTATTACAAGAACGAGGTTGTGGGAGTTGAACAAGACAGCTTAATTGGTTTAACTTTCCATCCCGAACTTACAGGAGACACTAGATTGCACGAATATTTTCTAAGAAAGGTCCTTTAGTTTTTACATTTTTCTGTAAAGATAAACCTTAAAAACTGTTAATTTTTACATTTTCTTGGTGATAGAATGGAGTTTAGAATCGCGACTTATGCCTCTCACTCAGCACTTCAAATACTTCATGGGGCGAGACAGGAGGGATTCAAAACACTTGCCTTTGGAAGAGAAAGAGTTAGACCACTTTACACTAAGTATTTTCCTGTTGCAGACGAATTCATTCCTCAAGAATACCCCGAAGAAGACCTGCTTAAGAGAAAAGCAATAATAGTCCCGACTGGCTCATTTGTAGCCCATCTCGGCATTGAGAGAGTTGAGAGCATGAGAGCTTTGTATTACGGAAACAAAAAAGTTCTCAGATGGGAAAGTGACAGAGCACTTGAGAGAAAGTGGCTCATAGAAGCAAAAATAAGAGTCCCAGAAGTTATCGAAGACCCAGATGATATAGATAGGCCAGTGATAGTTAAACCTCATGGAGCCAAAGGAGGCAAAGGCTATTTCATCGCAAAAACACCAGAGGAGTTCTGGGAAAAAGTCTCAAATTTGGGAGTTAAGAGCAAGGAAGACCTAAGAGAAGTTCAAATACAAGAATACGTTATAGGAGTTCCAGTTTATCCCCACTTCTTCTACTCAAAGCTCAATGGAGAACTTGAACTCATGAGCATTGATAAAAGATATGAAAGCAACGCGGACGCAATAGGCAGAATAAATGCAGAACAGCAGCTCAAAATTGGATTAGAACCCAGTTACACAGTCATAGGCAATATTCCAATAGTGCTCAGGGAAAGTCTCCTTATGGGCATTATAGAAGCCGGCGAGAATGTAATAAAGGCCTCAAAGAGGCTTATGAATGGTTTATGGGGGCCATTCTGTCTTGAGGGAGTGATAACTGAGGATATGGATTTTGTGGTTTTCGAGATCTCAGCGAGAATTGTAGCCGGGACTAATCCTTTCATACACGGCTCCCCCTACACATGGCTCAGATACAACGAACCAATGAGCACAGGGAGGAGAATCGCTAGAGAGATAAGACAGGCAATTGAAGAAGATAAACTTGCCGAGATTTTAACTTAGCTTTGCTACTTCAAAATGCCCCTAGTTCCTCAAATTTTATTGCACATACCCAGCCAACAGCTTTCAATTCTTCTAAAGTCTTATTGGAACATCCTTAAACTCAAAATTAATCCTTCAGAAAACAGAAAAACCAAAAGAGAAAATCCAAACGTGATACGAATAGTTTCAACTAAACTTCTTCCTCCCAAGTTTTGACAAGAATTTGTTAATACTTCACGTATTATTAGCAAAAGTTTTGCAAAGTAAACTTTAAAAGCCCTATGGGTTCTCACCTTAAAAAGGGTGAGGAGGAGAAAAAGAATGAGGAAATTTACACAAAAACTTGTCAATGCAATAAAGGGGTACACCTTTGATGATGTGCTCTTAATTCCACAGGCAACTGAAGTGGAGCCGAAAGATGTTGACGTTTCTACCCAGATAACACCAAAAATCAAACTTAACATCCCAATTCTCAGTGCAGCGATGGATACCGTTACAGAGTGGGAGATGGCAATAGCTATGGCAAGGGAAGGCGGGCTGGGAGTTATCCACAGAAACATGAGCATAGAAGAGCAGGCAGAGATGGTCAGGAAAGTTAAGAGGGAAGAAACTATTGAGGAAGTCATCACGATCTCTCCAGAAGAGAGCATCGACTACGCACTTTTCTTGATGGAAAAAGAGGGCATAGATGGACTTCCAGTGGTGGAAGAGGGGGAACTGGTCGGAATAATCACAAAAACAGACATCACGACAAGGGAAGGGGAAAAGGTTAGGGACATCATGACAAGAAACGTCATAACGGCAAAAGAAACGGCAAGCATAGAAGAAATAATGAGCCTCATGATAGAGAACAACATAGACCGAGTGCCCATAGTGAATAAAGAGGGCAAACTGGTTGGGATTGTAACCATAAGCGACCTTTTGGCAAGGAAAAAGTACAAAAACGCAGTTAGGGACGAAGAAGGCAGGTTAAGGGTTGCCGCTGCGGTGTCCCCCTTTGACATGGAGAGAGCCCTTGCCCTAGATAAAGCTGGAGTGGATGTTATTGTCGTTGATACAGCTCACGCACACAACCTCAAGGCAATAAAAGCGATGAAAGAAATGAGAAACAAAATCGACGCAGAGATGATAGTCGGAAATATAGCAAACCCAAAAGCTGTCGACGACTTAACCTTTGCAGATGCCGTGAAAGTGGGTATAGGGCCGGGAAGCATATGCACAACGAGAATTGTAGCGGGAGTTGGAGTTCCGCAGATAACGGCAATCTCGATGGTCGCGGATAGGGCAGGAGAATACGGTATTAGGGTAATAGCGGATGGAGGCATAAGGTATTCCGGGGACATCGTCAAGGCTATAGCGGCAGGAGCAGACGCGGTTATGCTGGGGAACCTTCTGGCGGGAACTAAAGAGGCCCCGGGAAGGGAAGTAACAATAAACGGAAGAAAGTACAAGCAATATAGAGGAATGGGAAGCTTGGGAGCAATGATGAAGGGAGGAGCAGAGAGGTATTACCAGAAGGGACACATGAAAACGAGAAAATTCGTACCGGAAGGCGTTGAAGGAGTTGTTCCATACAAAGGCAGAGTAAGCGAAGTGCTTTACCAGCTTATAGGAGGACTAAAAGCCGGAATGGGCTACGTTGGAGCAAGGAACATTGAAGAGCTTAAGGAGAAAGGGCAGTTTGTGATAGTAACCCACGCGGGAGTTAGAGAGAGCCACCCGCACGACATAGTCATAACGAATGAAGCCCCCAACTACCCCTTCGAGAGGTGATCTTTAGCATTTTTATGTCTAAAATAGCAAAATTTTTAAATCAGATTTTACAATTTTATGTTGAAGGTGACGCTCATGTGGGAGAAATTCATCGAGGAAAAGGTTAATGAAATTAGAGAGACCGTTGGAGATGGAAAGGCAATAATAGCACTAAGCGGAGGCGTGGACAGCTCGACAGCCGCAATATTGGCCCACAAAGCAATTGGAGATAAGCTATACGCTGTCTTTGTAAACACAGGGTTTTTGAGGAAAGGAGAACCCGAGTTCGTTGTAAAGACCTTCAGGGACGAGTTCGGCTTGAACTTAATCTATGTAGATGTCCAAGAGAGATTTTTTGAAGCACTTAAAGGTGTAACCGATCCAGAGAAAAAGAGAAAAATCATAGGAAAGACGTTCATAGATGTATTTGAGGAAGTGGCAAGAGAAATCAACGCTGATTTCTTAATTCAGGGCACTATAGCCCCAGACTGGATTGAAAGCCAGGGGAAGATAAAAAGCCACCACAATGTAGGCGGCTTGCCTGAGAGGCTGAACCTCAAGCTCATTGAACCCCTAAGGGAGCTCTACAAAGACGAGGTTAGGGAGGTAGCAAAAGAGCTCGGTCTGCCAGAAAAGATATACAACCGCATGCCATTTCCGGGGCCAGGATTAGCTGTGAGGGTTATTGGGGAAGTGACACCGGAGAAAATAGCCATAGTGAGGGAGGCTAATGCAATAGTGGAGGAAGAGATTGAAAAAGCCGGTTTAAAGCCATGGCAAGCGTTTGCCGTACTCCTCAGGGTTAAAACCGTTGGCGTGCAGGGAGACATAAGGGCCTACAAAGAGACAGTGGCAGTTAGGGTCGTTGAGAGCCTAGACGGCATGACGGCAAATGCAATGGACGTTCCCTTTGAGGTACTTCAGAGAATAGCCTTCAGAATAACAAGCGAGATTCCTCAGGTGGGAAGGGTTCTCTACGACATAACCAACAAGCCCCCTGCTACAATTGAGTTTGAGTGATGCGAAATGATACTCATAATGGATAACCACGGTCAGTACGTTCACAGGATCTGGAGAACGCTCCGATATCTTGGCATTGAAGCCAAAATAATCCCAAACACAACGCCGCTTGAAGAGATAAAAGCAATGAAGCCCAAAGGGATTATCTTCTCAGGTGGGCCAGATTTGGAAAGAACTGGAAACTGCAAGGCTATCTTAGAAAACTATGAAGACTTCAACGTGCCCATACTTGGAATATGCTTGGGACACCAGCTTATAGCGAAACACTTCGGCGGCAAAGTTGGTAGAGGAGAAAAAGCAGAATACAGTCTTGTTGAGATTGAGATACTCGAGGAGAATGAAATCTTCAAGGGACTCCCAAAAAGGCTTAAGGTCTGGGAGAGCCACATGGACGAAGTCAAAGAGCTTCCAAAAGAGTTTGAGCTCTTAGCTAAGAGCGAATTCTGCCTGGTTGAGGCTATGAAGCACAGAGAACTGCCAATTTATGGGGTCCAGTTCCATCCGGAGGTTGCACATACAGAAAGGGGAAGTGACATATACAGAAACTTTGCCCAGCTCTGTGGGGAGCTTTAGCCTTGTGGAAAAAGCTTATATATTTTCCCACTTATTTTTTCATGGTGGGAAAATGATCTCAAAAATAGATTCTAAGGGCAGAGTTTATATCCCAAAAAGCATGAGAAAGCGGATCCACGGGGAGGTATATTTGGTAGAAACTCCAGAAGGAATATTAATAATCCCAAAACCCGAAAATCCGATAGAAGAACTTGAAAAAATTGGAAAAAGCCTCCCAGAGAAATCAATTGAGGAACTCAAGAGAGAAATACTAAAACAAGCTCTGGAGGAATTACAATGATTTATGCAGATACAGACTTTTTTCTCGCTCTTCTAAAGCCAAACGATTGGCTGAAAAAGAATGCAAAGAAGATACTCAAAGAATACAAGGGACAGATTACAACATCGGAGGTCACTTTTATTGAGCTAATGCTTTTAGCCAAACGATATGATCTTGATCCAGTTAAAATTGCCTCAAGCGTTATGGCGATATGCAACATAGAGGACACAAAATACCTCAAAGCCGCGATTTATATTAAAGAGTACGGGGTAAACGTTTTTGATGCATTTCACGCAGCAAACTGCCAGGGGAGAATAATAAGTTCCGATAACGTTTATGATAAGCTGGGCATAGAAAGAATTGATCTGAGAAAGCTAGAAGAGAAGTAACTATTTCACCCCAGCAAACAGAAAACTTTTTAAAATTACATTTTTTACTTTTCTCAGTAGTAGGTGGTTTTATGGGGTACACCATATACTACAGCTTAGAGATCAGGGAGTACAAAAGGGCAAGTAGGTTTATTGAGAGAATATGTGAGGGCCTCAATTTAGAGTGCGAATTTCGGGAAGGGGAAATTATTATCCAGCCGCCCTCTAAGGAAGTGGAGCCCCTTATAATTAAAAACGGAGAGGGGTTCGTGAAAACATATAAACGGGAACCATACACCTCTCTCTACTTATTGTTACTGCTCTCACTTTCGGCTTTTGGCTCTGTGGTGGTATTTGACGATGATGGCTTTACTTTGTGAACCTCCAGCACCCTTTTGGGAAGGGAGCTCCTGAAGACTCTTTCCTCCACAAGAACTTTCACTATATCACCTACTTCAACTTCCTCCGCGCTCTCGACCCAGTACTTGCCGGGCTTAACGTTGGCCCTTATGTCATCATGAACGTCAACTTTCACGAGCTCTCCTTTTACCTCCTCCACGACACCGTACGTCCAGTCCCTTGTGAACTTTGATTTGTAGAGGTACCTAAAAACAAGCACAACTCCAAAAATTGCAATTAAATAGCCGTAGAAGTAGTAAACGTTCTTTGCGAACCTCCTTATTACGAGATACCCCAAGAAGGATAAAAACGCAATTACGGTAAGACCGTAGTAGAAGAACCTGTAGGGCTCAACTTCAATGAAGAATTCTCGATTTTTTAAGATGGTGTATCTCAGGTAGAGAAAGTAGACAACAAAAAGCAGAGCAAGGTAAAGCTCATTTCCAAAGAGGACTAGGAGGAGAGATGATAGGAGATAGGCAATAAAGGAAAGCTGAATGCTCAAGCTTAAGAGCTCATGAACCGTGAGTTCTCTCTTTATTAGCTTTTTAAGGAGCCTAAACTTTGGGGGAGTTTTTGATGGAGTGGGTTTAATTATCTCATCTAGGGTTCTTTTTGTCCACTTTGCTGATTTCACGGCAAAGGACTCAGCTGCTTCACCCACTTTATAGAGGATTTCATCAAGGTTCATGATTATCACCCCGTGCTAAGCAAATCCTGAGCTCCCTGGCTTCCGAATATTGCCTCTGCGGTGTCTTCGTCGAGGAAGAACGGAATTGTGCTTAAATCTCCGCTTGATATTACTCCCTGGGAAATTCCCCACACTCTGAACCCTGAGACCTTTGAATCGCCCTTAAAATAGTAGTTGAGGAAATAGTAGTCCACGCTGGACTGCCCTTCCTCCACCGAAATCCCCAGGGTCCTAAATAAATTGAAGAGCTTCTCATCGTAGTTTGCGTGCGGTATCATAAAGCTGACGAGACCTATGGGATAGTATCTATCTCCGTATTTAACCCCGAGCTCGTCCTGCATCCTGTGGGCGAGGGTCACGTACGCGTCGTGGTTTACGTTGCTTCCCTCGAGGCGCTCGAAGAAGGACCAGCCGTTTTCGATCCCAAAGTACCGCTGGTCTATGAGGCAGTCTATGAAAGGCTGGAGGTCGTAGGCGCGGGCATTTGAATAGGTTGTTGGGGAGGTAGGTATTGTGTCTATTTGGTTGGACATCGTAACTGTTGGAGGAATCGATGCATATTTACGGACACGTATCCAATCCCACTCTTGGTTCTTATCCCATGTTCCCAACGCAATTGCGCCCTTGTAATCTTGGTAAGTGTTATATGTGTTGTATACTACTGCACCAGTATCCCATTCCAATCTCGAATTATACTTAAACCAATATATTGTTCCTTTATGCCAACCACGTGGAAGATTTAGATCTTCCTCATGATATCTTCCATACTGATGATCATCTAAATACGACCATTCTGCTGGCTGTACATGATTACGTCTCACCCACCATAAGGGACCCCAAGGATAAGAAGCTTGCCTAACGGCAATATAAAGTTCCGCCCAGCTGTTCTTAATATTTTGCCGAAACTCAATTATAACAGGTGGAGTAAAGGTTTTCTTTGTGTATATGCCTGCGTAATCATTGGTAATTCTTAATACCCCATTAATGAAGGATACTTGTGCATTATACTGTTCCCACTTTTTAGTATCCAGTGTACCCTCATTGAAATCATCATAAAAATCAAACACTTTTTCGGGACTCCCAAGAGTTTCTGTTCCACTTGAATCAAAGTATATCCCAAGGGTTATTGAGGAGCTCGCTGGGATTGTAACATTAACCCATATTAAAGCTTGCTTAGTTGCCGTATCCCAATTTTCAATCCAGAAATTAATTGGATTGCAATTTTTACCATAAATTTCAATAACTGGGATATTGTCTCTATCGCTATCTGCAGTGTTAAAGAATGTCGTTAAAGCAGGATCTGGAAAAGTCGTGCTGTCAATAACAATTGGAACTTGGAAATCCGTTAAATCAATGCCAACATTATTCTGAATAGTCAGATTCAATCTATATCCGAGTGAAGAGCACCAACCTCCTGATGTTCCCCCGCCCACGTTATCAAATACCAGAACACCCATATCATTGTTGTTAAACACATCAAGCGGGGATATTCTAATCCCGTTCAGGGTTGTGTTGACTATTATGGGTGCGTCCGTTTGATCCACCGAACCGTTCATCAAAACGTATGCCCTCGCACCATCTCCGGGATAATAATCTCCAAAATAAATCTTGTCGGACTCCAGGTGTTTTATAAGCTCTCCGGGCACATGGGGCTCACTGCTCTTCCCATCCCCACTCAAAACCTTTATTGGCCTGTCAATGAGTTCGGGGAAGGGATAGGAGCATGCCCTAATTGACCGCTGGTACCTGCCTCCCGTCATTGCCGAGAAGAAAGAATCCTCAAGATTTTCAAGATTCACTATTGAATATATGTAACCTCCGCTTCTTGGTATCGGGCCCGTGTAGATGGTCCTGCCGGATAAATCCCTGATGGTCACGTTTGGAATTCTGGCTTTTACAACAACCCTAAATGAATCGAGGGGTGCTACCGTGATGCTTATATTGTCAGCTATTTCATCCACACTTGGAGAGAGCTCAAAGCCCTGTTCCTCAAGCTCCTGACTCATATTCATGAGCCATTTCCTCATACTCTGTCCTTTCATGACCCTGTCAAAATCGTACCCGGGCATGCTCGACGACGTACCCGTCAAAATTAAATCCCTGATGGTGTTGTTGACCCCGTATACAGGGCTTATAAAATTCCCCGTAACCGCCACGTAATCCACTGCCGCCACCACGGCCCTCTTCCCGGAGAGCTCCAGCGCCTTTTGGAAGTCCAGCTCAAAGTACGATACCACCCTGTATGTTCTCTCGACCTGAGTCCTCTCGCTCTGGGCCACTATTATCTGGGACGAGACGTCCTCATAGGTGGCTAAGAGGAGCATCAGGGGTATGATCAGGAGTAGGACTGTTGAGTTAATCAGGAAAGCCCGCCGCTTCCTCATCCGTTATCCCTCCAGACCCTTAGGGTTATGGTTATGGGTTCAAACAGGCTGGGTATGTTGCCCATCGGGGCGAAGTCTATATTCACATTAGCGGGTAGTTCTATTAGTATTGGGTCAGTCTGGGTCCCATTTCCTCCCAGATTGTTGAAGAGCCGTATTATGGCATCATCTACCGCATAGGTGGTTCTGTTCGTTAATAGGTCATTTGCGGTTATATCGCAGTATGGGGGCTCTCCAACGATTACATAGTGGGGATTTGAGTCCCCGCTCCAATAGTATGTAATGTTGTATCCGGTGCATCCGGGTCTCACAAGTTTTGGAAACACCTCTCCATAGCCGGCGTACGCCTGGATAATATATGTTAGTTCACCATCTCCATTCTTGGGTTGCAGGTAATACCCATAACCAAGAGAAATGCTCAGGGTATTGTCTCCATTGGCTATTGCATGGGGTAGGGGGTTATACTGGTAATCGAACGTATTCGCCATGTATCCAACTCTGGCCAGGGCATATATGAATGGATTGGGTGGATGCCTGTAGATATCGGTGGGGGAAATTAAGTCGTTATCAACCGTTATCACCTGACTTGGATTGGTTCCCGTGTAGTATAACCACGGGAATTGAAATCTCACCCATAAAGGCATGACTCCAGGGGGAACATTGAAGTTTATGTTTATGTTGCGCGTCCAGTCACTATTTGGAAGGGATATGGGCTCGGTGATGTCTATGGTGTAGGGAGTTAGCAGTAAGCCAGTGTTGTATTGTGCATCAACAAAGGATTCATTTCCGATTAAGTGGATTCTTGGATTGTAGTATATATTCTCCCCTCCCGCCCTAACAATTATCGTGGTGTACCTGCTTGAGATTTGCGAGTAGTTATATCCAGCGAAGTTAAGAGAAGTTGATATGGTTGAGTTATCCCAGTAACATGTTTTTATATGGGTGGAACTTTCGTATGTGCAGCCTGTGGGGAGTATGTTGACTTCGGTATCAAACATGAAGGATAGACTTACAGGGGTAGTCTCACTAACGTTCCCAACGGCTATTTGAATATTCAGAGAATGCAGTATTCCAGGCATGAACAGGTATTTCCATGCGGTGATGCCATATCTGGCAGTTACATCTTCGAAATAGAACCTCCTGGGGAATCTGAGTGTTGAGGGAACCGACGTGCGGTATTTAATCTTTATATACTGAGCACCGTCCTCACCACCGTCGTACCTACTTTTGTAAACCCTGACTTCGAATACGTTCTGCTGTCCCGGAACAAAGTTCTCTATCAGCTGAAGACCCCCACTTGGGTTCGTATCGTCGAGTCTGGCATTGTAATTCACATAGCTGCTCCATATAAGGTTACCATTTAAGTACACATCATAATTCGAACCCACCCATGCCGGCTCTAAGAACCATTCTATCTCTTCAATCTCGGCGTCTTTTGGGATGGCATCTGCGGGGATTATATACTTAATAACAACGGCATCATCAGAAGAGTCCGTCCTAGCGTATATATAACCTCCTCTGACGGTGTACATATTTTCTTTGCTCCCCAGTTTCGTCAGATAAGCCCTCGCCATATATCCCCTCGGCGTCTGGTTGTAGGCGTAACCGCTCAGAACAAGGGTGGCGGGTGAAACGTCAGGGGCCTTTGAGGAATTGGAGCCTATCTTACGGAGGTAGGGGCTCGTGTAGTTGTTTATCAAAAGTTCATAGTTATAGTCTTCTAAGGTTATGTTCAGAATATAACCCAAAATAACTTCTGCTTTGTGCCTTAAATCCAGAGAAGGATAGAGAGGATCTACCGACCAATAAGTAGCGGTGATATCAAGAGGGCTCATATCTTCATTTACTAATGGAGAGATTAGTAAAGGATCGCTACCTTCTTTCCACTCTTTAAGGACCTCTGAAGGAACAACATCTCTCAAAGAAACTGTCCTCAAGATGGTGAGAGTATCTTCAGCAATATACTTGCTCTGTTCTCTCAAGTATGTTGAATAGATATTAGTATCCTCCGCTATTATAACAATGCTACTCACGAAGACCATAACCAAGACCAATGAGAGCAAGGCATCAAGCGTGAATATAAACCCCCTCCTCTTCATCCGTCATCCCACACCCAGAGTTTTGTTATAACGTCTTCAAATTTCGGCTCCAGCATATATTCTATGGTCGGGACTACTTCAATCGTGACGTCACTCCTATTCCATCCTTCTAGGGAATAAAGCCAGAGCCCTATGAGTTTATTTGTAGTATCTGAAGAGCCAAATAGCTCCTCGAAGGACATTGTTACTGTACCGTTAACCCCTTCATATGCTTTTAACGTTGCATTTCCATTCTCGTACCACACCAGAGTTGCGTTAAGGTCTGTAGAGTTCCCATAGACAAAAAGTGCTCTAATCTCTGTTCCAAGTTTACTCAACAGTGTTAGGTTACCATAGTTGGTCGAGTTAACTCTAATCCTTATTGAGGTCCCTTCTAATGGATTATACCTCATGAAGCCATAGATGAGGGGCTCCTCAGCTGAAGGTCCGGAGGAAAGGTTGTACGCAAATTTTGGAAATACTATCGTTCTCTCAACCGGCTCTATCCATGGGGAACTCGCCATTGAGGATTTTATGAGGTTAATGTCATCCACAAAGGTGCCATTGATTAAGGAAAACCAATAAAGTGTTTCTCCAGCACCCAAGAGGTCTCTTACTGATGTGTAAGAGGAGTTTAAGGTTGGGAAAACATTTTCATATCCCGATACACTAACTACAACATTACCGTTGCCAGTAAACTTAAAAATAAATGGAGAAGCACCATTTTGCGGACATCCGTCCGGCGAGAACGTTATCTTAAAATTACTTTGGGTAAGAGGATTTATAAAGATCTCAATTACAACTCCTGGAGGCAAAGCAAGTGGGGAAGGAGAAATCCAATTTTCCCCACCCCCCTGACCTCGCCTTGCCTTTATCCAAATGGAATCCAAAGTTATAAATTTTAGATAATAGAAACCAGTTTTCTCATCGAACACAAGATTATTACCTGTGAGTAAGCCACATATATCTCCATTCACATAACTTATGCCTCCAATATTCCTAACTTCAATGTAACTTGCTTCAAACTCACTATTATCACTATTCGGATTTTCACTTTCTTTCTTAGTTATATTAAAATTTACACCCGGAGGAGTTCCCCTTGGATTTGCAAATGTGACGTTATTTAAATAAATCTTTGGAAAACTTCCAGAAACACTTAAATTAAACTTGGAAACATAGACCTCAAACAAAAAGTCTTTTCCATGGACAAGCTGATTTAAAATACTTGTTACATCTTCTTTTGACCTGTTTAGTGCAAGAATCTTCTCATAATCCAAGGCAAATGGATAATCGTTATCTCTCAAGCCCACCATTCTCACGCTGCTCACGTCCTCCTCCCAGTTCTCAGGATAACCAGGGTTTTTGGTCAGGACATCAAGCATGTTGTTGGCTATGTTTGCCCTATCATACCAGTCCAGGAGACCGGTTATCTCAGCCTTTATCATATCGTTGGTATTCATAACTACCCCAACAACCATAACAACGATAACCAGTGAAAGCAGTGCATCAATTGAAAGTAATTGGCCCTTTCTCCTCATCCTCTCACCACATCAATTTCTATATTTACCGTTTTCCCGCCGTAAGATAAAACTCCATTGTTATCGGTGAACCTAAAGTTTTCGACGAGGTCTTTCTTTACAAAGGCAGTTATATTTTCCGCTAGGCTGGGAAGAGTTTCAATTGACTGGAATGGAGTCGATAGGGTAACTTTTATAGTAACTTCGCTCCCAGTCTCCTCGGATGTCAGGCTCTTAATAGACAAATGGGGATTTTCTGTAATATTTGCCAGTATTGGGTTTAAATAGCTGTAAGGTTCCTCATTCGTCATTATGCCGGTGTTTAGGTAATCAACTGCCTTTGAAACGGAGCTTCTCACGTAACCCACTATCGCCACGTTCGTGTTGTTCTCCACATATGAAGGAACAATGAGGATTAATCCGATGAAAATGATAGAGAGTATAAACACCATTTCAATTGCCGTTTGTGCCCTTCGTGATGTTCGCATAGAGCATATCACCTATTTTCACTGTTTTTATCCAGAACTCTCCTCCGCTCTCAACAACTATAGATGCATTAGCTATAGGGACCGTTGAATTCTTAACAACCCAGTAGCTCTTTCCGTTTACTGTGACGTTTACTATTATTTTGTTTTCTGCTCCATTGAAGGTTATATTAAACTCCGCACCCTCTATTTGAGGCGGCTCCTCCTTAAGGCTGTAGCCTTCGCCTACAGCATAGACTTTTGCGGTATGATCAACTATCTCAGTTGAGAATACCCTAACCTTCGCCATCACATCAAAGCTCTCAGCATGGGCTATCTCACTGTTTGAGAGATAAATGAGATTTAACATTGTTAAGGTTACCAGCACAAACGCAAAAAGCAAGTCCAAGCTTATCTGGGCCCTCATGCTAACCACCGAGGTTAAGGTTTATCTTGAGCTCTTCACTCGTGGAGTTAAACACCCAGGTCTCGTTCTTATCGGGATTCCACTCAACAATAATTCTCAATGTCGAGGGCAAATCCGTAGCGTTCACAAATACCCCTGCATAGTCTCCTATAGTATTGTTTGGAGCGTAAATTGAAGCATTGTTTGATAAATCAACGGCATAGAGGGATCTGCTCCAGAAGTAGTTTTTCTTTGCTGTGTCTGCCTCGTTTAAATTCACAACGGGATTATCACTATCCAAAATCACAACATAAGTTCCGTTTTTATACCCTATTAAAAGCTGCGGGGTCCCCTCCATAGAGAAGGCCTTCGTAAGGAAGTAGTCATCATTTAGATATTTGAACGTGAAGTACTCGGTAGCCTTCGCGCCAGGCCCTTGGGCGTAAACTTGAGAAATTGCATTGGAAATGGTGTTCGCGAACAGCTTTGCCTCCTCACTAACCTGAATTCTCAACATATCTGAAGACTGCTCACTTGAGAAAGTTATATTTCTAACCGAGAAGGTTAGAAGTACTACAAACAGCACGAAGATAAAAAGAAACTCAAGCGAGATTTGGCCTTTTTTCATTTCTCTCACACTCACTAATAATAAACGTCGCTAAGTTATTTAACACTTTCTTTATTCTCCCCTGTTACAACCGCAAAAACATTCCCCCCGAGCTTTTTAATTGAGACTCCAAAGTAGTCATTGTTGAAAATCTTAAACTTATACTGCTCTGCATTTAGCTTGTGCTTCTTTAAAAGCTCCTTCAGTTCATCAATGAAAAGCTGGGTGAGCTGGTAATAGCTTATATCTAAGGAGTGCTTTTTGTAGTCAAGTAAGAACAGCACGAGTGGAAGAGTGCTTAAAGGTATAAGGAACCAAGGCTCAGAGTAGAGTACTGTAAGAGCAATTCCCAAAGCTATGGAAATGCCAATCAAAGCCAAGCCAAGCCTGAAGGTGTTTTTAACCCTCTTCATATCTTTAACTTTGTTCTCCCAGATCGTAAGAAGGGAAGGGTTGTAAAAGTCAAATGCCGTGTGCCTTTTTCCTTTTGCGACTCTCTGTCTTATTAAATCGTCCCAATCGTCTTCGTAGTATATCACTTCTCCCCTGTTCCTTGCCCTCTCGGCATCTATTGAGGAGATTATCCTTACCATATCCTCTGCACTTTCTTTGGCTATGTGGGCATAAACCTCGTTCTCATCGAGCTCCAAAGCCACTTCAACCGAGTCTTTCATCTGCCTCACCCGGGTAAATGTCATCAAAGTCCGGCAATCCGGTTAAAAGTTCCTTTTTCTTTGTTTCGGCTTCTTCTTTTGCTTTCATGAATGCATGGGCGTATTTTTTGGCAGTAACCACTATATCTTCTATGCTCTTGCTCTCGTATATACCGCTCAAAAGTGTCACAACTTCTATCTCCTTCTCCCTTGGATCCGGATAAAAGCCCCGGAAAATTTGCTTGCCCTTTATCTTCCTTGTTAGATATTCAAGGGCTTCAAAGATGTCCTTTGCCTTTAGGAGCTCCGGCGGACCGTGAATGGCGACCAATCCATAAAGGGCCGACTCTATGTTGGCCTCGAGGTAAAGCCCTTCGTTTTCAAAGGACTTCAAGATTAGGCGAGAGATGTTCTTGACCTTGTTTGCTTCGGCCTTCGCATAGCCCACTGTGGCAAAGCTTCCAAAGGCATTGAGAACGAATTTTAAGTCACTTGCGTCAAGCGTCTGTTCACCGGGAACGTCTATTAAAGCCAAAAGGGAGGCTATTCTCTCAACTATCGTGTAGTTTATCTTTTCATAAGCTTTGGATATGTCCTCGGCACTTTCCTTCAGCTTGTTGTTGTCTATCGCTATTATCGAGTCCACTACCTTAGAGAGCTTGTCTATGGTTATTGCCGCGTTTATTGTGGGCCGTATGCCCTCTTCCTTCAAGGGCAGGGCCCCTATGGCCACTACAAGGGACTCAGGGTATTCCTCTTTTAGCGCTTCTGCCAGAACCGGCGCTCCTCCTGCCCCGGTTCCTCCCCCGAAGCCAAATGTTAGGAAGAAGATATCAACGTCACTGTAGCCGACCATTGAGCTTATCTTTTTCATCACCAGTGGAAGGTCCCTTTTAATGGCTTCTCTTCCCAGCACCGGATTGGCGTTTACTCCCTTTCCCCCTGTTAGGCTTTCGCCAACGAGTATCCTCCTGTCCTCTGGGATGTGCTTTAGGTAATCGAGGTCACTTTTGGAAGTATTTATAGCCAGCGCTTCAAAGTTAACAAGGGCAAATAGGTCAGCTATCTTTGTTCCACACTGACCGACTCCAATGATTAAAGCCCTCACAGCAATTTCACCTCACGAACTCCGCTTCCAGTTCTTCAAGCTCAACAATGCCGTTTTGATTTTTGTCTTCATATGTAACGACGCAGGCAACACCATTAAGATATTTGACTATGTTGGAGGTGAAGAAGACCTTTACAGCACTGTCCAAACCTCTTGGATATAAGACAAAGAGCAGGTATCCCGTACCCGTCTTTCCTGGAGCTATTATCATGGTACTGTCTCTCTTATAGTCCTTTCCATTCAGATAGACGTTTTCCTCATCCACCTTAAGCTCGATATACGGGTTGTATTTAGAGAGGTCAAACTCTGCAAGATCAGCCAGCACAATGTAGTTGCCGTCACCTATTTCTTTAAACTCTTCAGCTGTCATATTGGTTCCAAATAGCATATCAAGGGAATCCTTTACTGAAAGCGCAACTTTGTCTCGGCCAAACGTGTACAATATCTTAAAGTTTCCATCGGGGAGTGCTCTTATCACTTCATAGAGGTTCACAGGTTTTGGAAGCTCTTCAAAGGTTGAGAAATAGAGAGTTGCAAGGGCTGAATCGATAATACTGCTTCCCCAGAGGTTATTTCTCTTTTTAGGTAGTAGCCATTGAAGGGTCTCCTGGCGATAATCAATGCCAAATGCATAAAGAACTTCCGTGGCACGTATAGTAAGCTCTACACTCGGCTGTCCTTGGTACATCAGGACTCCAACTATGTAGCTTTCTTTGATATTTGGCCATCCTCCATCCTCAATCCTTTGGTTAAGAAGCCAATTTAAGTGCTTTTCAACATCCTGCTTTGTTACCAGAGGCTCCAGTGCTTCGAGTACCTCAATTGTAGTCGAGACTTCAGAGGGGAAGAACCTGGTGTAGTATTTAGTCGTTATTACTGTTCCCCACCCTTCTGTGGGGAAGGAAAGGAGCCATTCCTTTGCCTTGACGATATCCTCATCCTGTGGTGAAACTCCCAGAGCTAAGAGGGCTTTAATGGCCAGAGCGGTGTCGTATGGCTGCAGGCCTAAGAAATCTCCCCATTTACCGTCTCCCTTCTTAAGGCTTTTTATGAAAGCTATATGCTCTGCCTTTTCACTCTCATTGACGAGATTAAACTCCAGAAGGGTCAGCAAATTGTAGACGTAGGGCGGGTACAGCTCTCCCTTACTCAAAGCTATCTCCATGTTTTTGTCGATTCTGCCCTT
The DNA here is from genome assembly GCF_009372125.1 of Thermococcus sp. 101 C5. NCBI lineage: Archaea > Methanobacteriati > Methanobacteriota > Thermococci > Thermococcales > Thermococcaceae > Thermococcus > Thermococcus sp. 101 C5. The sequence continues at coordinate 14,450 of NZ_WHIZ01000008.1, read as the reverse complement.
TACCCATTCCAGCCCCTTTCCTATGCTTTCATCCATGAAGTAGCATTTTTTCAAAGCTTTTAAGGCGTAATATGTAGCCCTATCTGTAGACGAGAAGCCCGGAATATACGGCCATCCTCCATCCTCATTCTGTACTTTTTCCAGTTCTGAACAAGATGCCTCAAAGGGTGTCTTCAGTCCAGCTTCCAATCCCCCACTGACTTTCGCAAAAGTCCAGGTTGCAAGAGCGGATGTTACAAAAACTTCCCTCTGTACCAGCCCACCTGGCTTATTGGCCCAATAGACAAAGCTTTCGTTCTTCTCTTTCAGCTCTTCAAGTGTAGTAAGCAATTTGGCCGTCTCAAAGGTTAGCCCCTCATATACGAGCAGGGCATAGGTAAGAAACGCCCGCTCCTTAACAGTAATGTTCGGAGAATTAACTAAGCCCCAAGCTTTTTCCACCAACCCAGAAGGAGTGTAACCAACAGCATGATATGCCAAAAGTTTGAGGGCTAGAGCCTCTCCTTCACGAAGCCCATAATGTTCAGCTCCTTCGAGATACTCAATTGCACTCTGGATACGAGGGTTGCTTTTTGAGTAGCCATTCTCACCAAGGGCCCAGACTGCCATTGCAGTGGGATAAAACTCAGTTAGAGTTTCCGGGACATATCCCCATCCATTTCCATTATATGAGTCAACCAAAAACCCAATACCCCTCTCAACGGCCTTAAAGACTAAAGAACGTTTATTACCCTCATAAAGGGAGAGGGCCTTTTTCAATGCGATTACTGCATAGGACGTATCAACCACGTTGCTCACGCTATCCTCGTAATACCCCCAGCCACCATCGGGATTTTGTCTCGCTAAAAGGGCATCAACAAAGTAATCGATGTCCCCTATCGTGAGGTTCTCAACAGCAGGGTAGCTAGAAGTGAGTGCTATCAGCGAGAGACTAAGCTGCTGTGTGGTCTCCATGTACTCTCTTCCCTCTAACAGGAACTTCGTTGATGCGTCAAGAATAGGCACTGCCCCAGCATAAGGGATTATCATCATCACAATAAGCAAGACAGGAATAACTCTCTTCATTCTCGGCACCTCTAAACTAGCTTTTACCATATATTACCCATAACTAAATATTACTCGACTCCAAACAAAATAAAGATTGCGGAAAAAGAGTTAGTGCTTTATAAAGCGATCCTCTTTGCTGACGTTGTCTCTCATTATCAAAACCACTCTGCTCGGGGGGTACTCGTCTTCTATGTGGTATCCGGGCAGATACTTCACGAGCTCCTCTGCAAAGGCTTTTATGTCCTTATGGCTCGGCATGTTGTTGATCGTTAGTCTGTTCCTTGAGAAGCCCACAAACATATAGGCTTTAGCCTCAACGAACATGGGTTTAGCTTTCATTATGAGGTTCGCATAGCCTTCTGGATTGTGCATATTTTCGCCCTTAACGAGGGTAAGCCTTATGACAGTCCTTACCGGCAAATCCCTCATGAGCTCGAGTGTTCTGTTTATTCTCTCCCACCCATCCGGAATCATCGGCACGTTTACCTTTTGATAAGTCTCTTCATCTGGAGCTGTTAAAGAGACGTAAAGCTGTGTTGGAAGAGTATTCCTTTCTATCATCTTCTCCAAAACCTCTGGCTCAGTGCCGTTGGTGACTATGAACGTTGTGAAGCCCCTTCTGTGGAATTCTTCTACAAGATCCCCTATCATTGGGTAAAGCATGGGCTCGCCGGAGAGGCTTATGGCAGCATGCTTAGGCTCCATGGCCTCTTCAAGCTTTTTGGCGTTTATCTGGTCTTTTACCCCCCAGTAGCCGCTCAAGAGTTTTCTTTGGGCCTCTATGCTCTTCTCCACTATGTAACTCGGCTCGTCCCACGGCTGTGGGAGTTCAACTCCCAGAAATCCCTCCATCGGGCGCCAGCAGAAGATGCAGTTGTGCGTGCACCATGCCGTTACCGGGGTCATCTGCAGACAGCGGTGGGATTGGATTCCATAAAACTTCTGCTTGTAGCAAAAGCGATCGTGTTTTATACTCTCTTTTAACCAGTGACAGAGCTTAACCGAGCTGTGATGACCTATGAGAGCGTAATGTTGCTTCTTAAAAAGATTCGCAATCTCCTCGGGCATGTTTGGTTTTACATCCATTAGCCTCACCTAACTTTGCTTTGGGAAGAGGTTTAAAAATTTTTGCAATATATTTTACTGTCGAAAAATATTTCGGCGAAAGACTTAAATACCCCTATGTCCATCCAATTTCCATGCACGAGCTAAAACCAATGATTATAATCAAAACACGTGAGAGGACCTTTGAAATGGAGTTCTTTGAGGAAGAGGGCGAAATGGAATCAAAGCCCAAGGTTAGGTTTATCCAAGAGGTGCCAAGAATCAGGCTCGCCTAGCTGTAATAACCATAATCTCCTCAAAGAAGTACCTTTCCTTAGCTGTTATTTCTGCAACGAAGCCTTTAGATTGAAGTTTTTTTAGGGTCTCTTCTATTCCGGTTATCGAGGACTGGACTATCTGAACTATCCCGTCTTCTTTAAGATAGAAAGGAAAATCCTCAAGAAATCTGTCCAAGACTTCTCTTCCGCTTTCTCCGCCAACAAGGGCAAGGTCTATAGGCTCTTCCGGCTCGCCCGGGAGGTATGGGGCGTTGAATGTTATTATGTCAAACTTCCCTTCAACGTTCTCAAAAAGGTCGCTCTGCCGGAACTCGACATTGGTTATACCGTTTAGCCTTGCGTTCTTCCTTGCAAGTTCAACTGCGAGTGGGTTAATGTCCACTCCAAGAACGAACTTGGCTTTTTTGGCCATTAAAAGGGCTATTATCCCGGTTCCAGTGCCCATATCAAGGGCTATATCCCCTGCTTTAACCTCCAAATTCCTGGCTAACAAAAAAGTGTCTTCAGAGGGTTCATAAACCTGAGGATGGAGCTTAATTTTAAGGCCGTGATAAATCATAAAAACACCGAAAAAGAAAAGAGATCACTTCTTCCACTCTGTGTAGCCGCACCTACCGCAGGCCCATCTGTCCTTGTGGTTTGCCATGAAAACTCCTGGACCGCATCTTGGGCAGAACCTGTTCTTTCTTGTAACCTTTCCGTCCTTGACTTCGTAGAACTTCCACTTTTGGGAGGTTTTCTTACCCTTGGCCATTTAAATCACTCCCCCTCCTGTATTATCCCATCTCTCCTCAAGATGTATTCAGGCTCTATGTAAAGCATTCTCTCCTTGCTCTCATAAGCCTTGGCATAGCCCTTGGAAACACGGCTTCCGAAGTAGCTTCTTATGTACTGGATAACGGTTGTCTCCGGGTTCAGGTCGAGCATTGCAACGAGCTTTCCTTTGACGTCCTTCCTTGAGGGAGTTGGCTCACCTTCGTGGATGACCTCAAAGTATATCTCCTTCCTTCCAAGGAGCTTGTTCTCTTTAACCTCAGTAACCCTAATCTCCATCATTTACCACCTCCATTTTTCTAAGCAGCTGAGCACATCTGCGCTTACATTCGGGTGTGACCTTTATAAGCACTATCCCCTCATCCGGCTGTCCGTAAACCACCAGAGTCCCCTCGGGAGCATATAGGACAGCCGGGATAGCGGCTAAATCCTCCTCACCGTTTACCTTTATGTAGACCATTCTTCCCCTTTTAGCAAGTTCAAAGGACTTTTTGATAGCATTTAATAAAGCTTTCGTTATTGTTCCGGGCGGGTTCTTTGTTGTGAACACCACCGCCCCGAGCTCAATCTCAGGCCTGTATTCAACTCTCTTGGTTTTATGATCGTAGATAGCGATAGAGGGCTTTATACCAAGCCTGAGGACGTTTTCGGTAACCACATCCCCAACCGTAACCAGATAGGGCGCTCTCTCAAATTCTTCGCGGGAGGCCAAGTAGGGCTGCGGAATCTCTCCCCTAATCAACCTACCCAGGGGGTTTTTAAGCTCATGTCTAAGCTCTTCCGTGAGTTTAAAGTAAAATTCCCTGCACATTCTACCTGACCCTTATGGCGTACTTTCCGGGAACCTTCACTCCAAGCCTCTGAGCTATTTTGGAGTTCTCGGGATCAAGGATTATAACGAGGTCGAACCATTCGTCACTTAGGTCCCTGCTCCCGCAAACGGGGCATCTTTCTTCGCTGGTTATGTAGTGGCAGTGTCTGCAGGCCTTTTCGCTCATTCTCCCTCACCACTCTCGGCCTTTCTCTTTTCTTTTTGTATCCACTCAAACTTGCCCAGTCCGGGCTGTCTCATGGTAAGGCCTATCTTGTTCTCCCTGATTATCTTGCTCTTTTCACTAACGGCAATTATTCTAGCCCTAACAGCATCGCCGAGCTTCAGGATGTAGCCCTTCTCCTTTCCAACAAACTGGGCGTTTTTCTCGTCAAAGACAACGTAATCATCCATAAGCTGGGAGATGTGAACCAGACCATCCATCGGGCCAATCCTCACGAAAGCACCGTATGGGACAACGTCGATAACCTCACCCTCAACAACCTCGTGCATCTCGGGCTTCCACACAAGTACGTCAAAGACAGCCTCGTGATACGTGGCACCGTCCCCATGGATTATTACTCCCTCACTAATTTCATGAACGTCAAGAATTGCCAGGATGACACCTTCATCCTTATCATAAATTCCCTCATATGTTTCTCGCAGAACTATCTTGGCAGCTTCCTTTGGATCCATCGTAAACATTCTCGGCGGGATTCTCACAACGTCTTTGACCTGAATGAGCTTGTACATCTTCTTACCTCCAAAATTTTAAAAGAGGGGGATCACTTCTTGAATTTCTCCTTGTAGAGCTCTATTGCCCTGAGGATTTCCTGCTTTGCCCTCTCTGCGTTTTCCCAGCCCTCTACAATGATCTCCTTTCCTTGGAGCTCCTTGTAGCGCTTGAAGAAGTGTGCTATCTCATCAAGGAAAGCCTTTGGAACATCATCTATGTCCTTCCAGTCGTTGAAGTAGGGATCCTCAACCGGGACTGCTAGCACCTTGTAGTCCTTGTCTCCGCTGTCTATCATCTTGAATAAGCCTATTGGTCTTGCCTCAATGAGCACTCCCGGGTAAGTTGGTTCCCTCATGATGACCATGATGTCAAATGGGTCGTCGTCATCGTACCATGTTTGTGGAATGATTCCGTAGTCAACCGGGTAGTAGAATGGGCTGTAAAGGACTCTATCGAGCTTTATAAGGCCGGTCTTTTTGTCAAGCTCGTACTTGTTTCTGCTTCCCTTTGGGATTTCTATTAGGGCGTAAACAACTTCCGGTACTTCCGGTCCGGGCTCCAAATCGTGGAATGGATTCATCTCAATCACCTCTTTGGTTTTCAGAAGATTTAGTTATAAACCTAACCCAAAAGTTAACTTCTGCTCTTAGCTCTTAAGGTTGGTTTTTAAAGTTGTCGCTTAATTCGTTGAAAGATTCTATTTGTAAAGTTTTTTTGTTTATCGTTACACTGTTTATCACGAAGTCAACACAAAGTTGGTACCCTACTAGTGGTAATCAACATTCTAAAGAAAAACCTTTTATAGTAGTTTTTAAATTATAACTGCCGGTGGTAATCAATGTGGAGGAAAGCTTTAGCGTTGGGAATGGTGTTAATGGCTTTGGGAGTTGTTTTTGGAGGAGTAGTGGAAGATAGTAATGCTGGAATAATCTATGGAGCTTACAGATGGCACAAAACGGGAGATGGAAAGGAAGTCCTTTATGGACTAACAGCTGGCCTCTTAGGCGGTTCATTTGTAGCTGGAGGCCAAATGGAAATGGCAGGAATAAAAATTGCAACTGAAGGGATAGTTAGTGTTGCTCTTAGAGTTGGTGCAGAATCACTAGCAAGGTGGTGCCCTTATATTGCACTAGGAATAGCTCTTTAATTCGTTGCAAACAAAACCAAGGAGGAACCCACAATGAATTTTTACATAATAATAGGGAAATATAAATTGACGAGAAGAGATTTTGGACTAGGCATAGTTATTGGTATGCTTATCACTTTAATAATCCTCTTTTGTCAATTTGTTGGGCTTATAGACAAGCCACTAATCAGTTCGCCAGAGGACTTTCTAGTGTCTTTAATAGCATTTGCACTGTCTACGATAGTACTTGTTGGTATGCTTGAAAATATCCGACAAACAAAGAGTGAATTACAAAAAGTTACAAACAAAACCAAGGAGGAACCCGAAACAGGTTCCTACATAAAAATAGGGAAATATAAGGTGACAGGAATAGATCCTGGACTAGGCATGGCTATTGGTATGTTTATCAGCGTAATAATCCTCTTTTGTCAATTTGTTGGGCTTATAGACAAGCCACTAATCAGTTCACTAAGGGACTTCCTAGTGTCTTCAATAGCATTTGCACTGCTTACGATAGTTATTCTTGAAATTACCCGAAAATTATCCGACAAACAAAAGATTGAATTACAAAAATAGGTTTATCATTGCAAGGGAGGGCTAAAATTGAAAGATAACACCAAACCTCTTTTACTTTCGTTCTTACTATTTTTTATTGGGCTTTTTCTTGGAGTAACTCTTTCAATTCATTATGAAGTTCACGAAAATGTTAATATTGCCCCATTTTTAGAAAGAGAGTTAAATGAAGGAAAACTGAGTTTTTCTTATATCTTCAAGAACAATCTCAAGGTATCTCTTCTCCTTTCTTTTGGTGGTGCTTTGACATTTGGTGGGTTAACTTTCTTAAACCTTGTTTTTAATGGCATGAACTTAGGAGTATTGTTCTATGAGGCATTAGCTTCAAACGATATTGGAATATTCTTACTTCTCATCCTTCCTCATGGCATTTTCGAGATTCCAGGTTTAATTATAGCTGGGTCTGCAGGCTTTAAAATTCCCTACGAATTGTTAAAATTTGCCCTTGGTAAAAAAGAAGAAATAATTAGCGAAGAAGATGCTAAAGAGTTCTTCAAACTTGTGGTGATATCGATAGTCCTAATACTCATTGCAGCCATAATAGAAAGCAAAATAACACTAAAACTGGCCGAAAAACTGTAATAATCACGCAATAGAAGGATAGCAGTGAGATAACCGATTCAAAAATTTGTATCTGTTTTTTTAGTTTTTAAAATAGTCACTTAATTTGTTGAAAGATTCTATTTGTAAAGTTTTTTTGTTTATCGTTACACTGTTTATCACAAAGCCAACACAAAGTTGGTACTCTACCAGTGGTAATCAACATTTTAAAGAAAAACCTTTTATTGTAGTTTTCAAATTATAACTGTTGGTTGTAGCCAACGTGAGGGTCCTGGGGGAATAAAATGACAAAGGATAAAGATAGACCATTGCAAGATGATTGGTTCATAGATGCAATAACGATTCTGCTATTTGCATTTGGTCTACTAATTGTCCTATTGTGGTAGTTGTTATAGTACTATAGTTCCGAATGACATCTTGGAGGGAAAATAAAATGACAAAGGACAAAGATAAACCATTGCGGGATGATTGTGACAAAGAGGAAATTGACTGGATAACAATTCTGCTAATTGCATTTACTCTACTAATTGCCTTAAGTACCTTTTACTGCTAGCTGCACTAGTAAATTACCATGGTGAGCTCTGAACGTTCCATTTATTTCATTCCTCTACTTTTGTTTTCCTTTTTGGTTTAATTCTTGAGCTATTATTAGTATAAGGTAGATTCACTACTCTTTGCCCAATAACTCCCTAACAGTTTTTTCCACGGCTTGGTAACTATTCATCTTTGGCTTCCAGCCCTTTGCTTTGGCCTTCTCAATGCTAAGAAGCATGATCTTAACGTCTCCCTTCCAGCCCCTTCCCCCATCGACACCGCCGGTAAAGTAGAACTCAGGACTTAGGCCCATCTCCCTACTTACTATCTCTGCTATCTCCTTTACAGTTATCCAGTCCTCGTTGCCTATGTTGTAAACGTCATAGATCTTGGCCTCCTTGAGGAATTCGTTGAAGAGATATACCATTGCATCAACCGTATCACTGACGTGGAGGTAGCTCTTTCTCTGCGTCCCATCCCCCAGAATCTCCAGCCTTTCTGGGTTCTTCTTTAGTTTGTTTATGAAATCATAAATTACACCATGGTTTGATCTCTTGCCGATGATGTTGGCCAACCTGAAGGTTATGGCTTTCATGTCAAAGGTGTGCGCATAACCAGAAATCAAAGCTTCGGCCGCTAACTTTGCTCCACCATAAACGCTTATCGGCTCTAGAGGGCCATAATCTTCTGGAGTCGGGAGTTTTTGAGCTTCTCCATAAACGGTTGAAGATGACGTGAATGCAAGGATTTTAACTCCTTCCTTTCTCATGGCTTCGAGGAGGTTATAAGTTATGAGGACGTTAGTCTCATAGAGGAGCTCGGGGCTTTGGGCGCCGATCCTTACCTCGGGATTTGCAGCAAGATGAAAAACGGCCTCTACCTCTTTTACTGCTTTTTCACAAGCTTCTCCCCTTCTCATGTCTCCTCGAATAAATTCAAAGCGTTCATGATCAATCCACCTTTTGAGATTTTCCAAATTTCCTGCACTTAAATCATCGAGAACTCTAACTTCATGGCCCTCTTCCATAAGTCTATCAACAAGATGGGAGCCTATGAATCCTGCACCGCCAGTAACCAAAATTTTCATTGCTAACCACCAACTTAATTATTACAAAGGATTTATATATGTTTTTAGAGTAATTTTAACACTGCTTGGAGGGAGAGAGATGAAAGTTCTCATAATGGCCGGTGGTTATGCTACTCGTTTGTGGCCTATAACAAAGGAAAAGCCCAAACCCCTGCTGCCAGTGGGAGACAAGTATATAATCGATTACATTCTCGAAAAGGTTAAGGAGCTAGATTTAGAGGTTTATGTATCCACCAACAAGTTCTTTGAGAAATACTTCAAGGAGTGGGCCGAGAAGAATGGTGTGGAGCTCATTGTTGAGGACACCCTAAGTGAAGAGGAAAAACTTGGAACCATCGGGGCGATTAAATACGCTATATCGAAACTTGGGATTGATGATTACCTTATAGTTGCTGGTGACAACCTGTTTTCCTTCTCGCTTAAGGAGTTTCTAAGGCACTATAATGGGAAGCCGTTGATAGCGGTTTACGACGTCGGTGATTTCGAGCTGGCGAAAAGGTATGGTGTTGTTGTGGTTGAAGGTGATAGGGTTATTGACTTTCAGGAAAAACCCCTGCAGCCGAAATCAACACTCGTGAGCACGGGTGTGTATGCACTCCCTAAGGAAGTAATTGCGAAAGTCGATGAATACCTTGCAGAGGGCAACAGGGACTCACCGGGCTACTTCATAGAGTGGCTTCTCAAGAAGGGTGTTGAGATTCAGGCCTATAAATTCGATGATTACTGGTATGATATTGGTTCGGCCGATAGCTATTTGGAAGCTATGAAAACATTACTTAAGGAGAGCCAAATTGAAGAGGTTCAAATAAGCCCCTACTCCAAGATAATATCCCCTGTGGTCATAAAGAAGGGCACAAAAATCCTCGGGAGGTCGATAATTGGGCCATATGCCTATATTGGAGAGAACTGCCTGATAGAGAATTCCGATGTTAGCGATTCTATAATCTTTGGAGACACAATCATCAGGGGTTCCACTATATGGCGTTCCATAATAGATGAGAAGTGCGAGATAAGGAATCTCGAGCTTAAGAAAAGCCTCGTTGGTGGTCATGCAAAGATCCAGAGGGGGGATTAGGTTTTTAATTTCTCTTTTCTATTGGGATGTTGTCATGACCGAGAGTTTAAAATTGAAGTTGCTTAAAAATGCGGGCTGGCTCTTCAGTGCTGAAGTTATTTCGAAGCTCTTGTCCTACGGTGTGATAGTTATTTTAAGCAGAACTCTCGGTCCAGAAGGGCTTGGTCAATACTCGTTCATCTTTTACTATGTGGGACTTTTGGGGATTTTTTCGGATTTGGGAGTTAGCTATTATTTTATGCGAGAGGTTGCGAGGGATAGAAGCAAGGCTGATGAACTTCTTCCGGATGTTTTGGGGCTTAAGATTGTGCTTGCGTTGGTCAACTTTGTCGTTATAGCTGTCTTAACTCTCTTCCTCCCAAAACCAAGGTGGATTAAAGCCCTTATATTACTGGTTGGGGCTGAGGCTGTGCTTACTTGGGTCTCCTATGTGTTTGTAAACCTTATGTACACCCATGAAGTAACGAAATATGAGGCTATAGCAAGAACAGTCGAGAGGCTTTGGGCATTTTTTGTTGGAGGGATTGTTCTTTACTTCTATAGGTCTCTTTCACCTTTTATACTTGCACTTCTCATTGGCTACACAATTAGGGAGCTCCTAAGAGTAAAGTGGGGAACCAAATTCGTCAAGAAAATTAGTATTCGATTTAATCCGCAAATATGGCTTTCTCTCCTGAAGAAATCGTATCCATTCTGGTTAATTGGGCTTTTCACAATGATATATTATCGCACGGACATGGTAATGCTTAGCCTAATGAGAGGAGACTATGAGATCGGAATCTATAGAGCGGCATATACGTTGATTGAGGTTTCTCTATTTGTTCCAAGCATTGTTGTCTCAACGATGATGCCATCAATAGCGAGGCTGTGGGAGCAAGATATGAAAACGCTGAGTGCTCTCTTTAAGAGGAGCCTTCAAATGCTGACGGTGGTGGGTGTTTTAGGCTTATCAGTGTATTTTGTCTTTGCTCGTTTGGGGATCATTATTGTGTTTGGTGAGGATTTCCTAGCGAGTGTTCCAGTACTTAGGATTCTGGCCTTTGCAGTACCTTTTATGTTTTTGAATTCTCTTTTTGGGAGTTTTTTAAATGCAACTGGAAAAGAGTTGACTTTTACTAAAATAACAGGAGTAACGGCTTTATTAAACGTTCTGCTCAATTATATCCTCATTTTGAATTATGGAGCAGAAGGCGCAGCGATAGCAACATTATGCACACAAGGACCCGCACTTATTCTCTCAGCTCTGTCTGTAAAAAATACTTTTAAACAAGAAAGTTCTCAAGTGTTCTGAGGTGGTTTGATGAGAGTTTCGGTTGTTGGCTCTGGTTATGTTGGGCTTGTCACAGGGATGGGTTTTGTCAAGCTTGGGAATAGCGTTATCTTCGTTGATGTTGATGAAAGAAAAATCCAAATGATCAACAATGCCAAGCCTCCAATTTACGAGGAGGGCCTCGAAGAATTAATGAAAAAATTCAAGGACAAATACTATGCAACCAAAAACTACAGAGAAGCAATCCTAAACTCTGATGCCACGTTTATCTGTGTAGGTACTCCATCAAGAGAAGACGGATCAATTGACTTAACCTATATTAAAGAAGCTTCAAAAGAAATTGGTAAAGCTTTGAAAGAGAAGGAGGATTATCATGTTGTTGTAGTTAAAAGCACTGTCCTCCCAGAAACCACCGAAAAAGTCGTAAAACCAAACATCGAAAAGTACTCAGGAAAAAAAGCCTTTGAAGACTTCGGCCTTGCAATGAACCCAGAGTTTTTAAGAGAAGGAGTAGCATTAAGAGACTTCCTTAACCCTGATAGGATAGTCATTGGAGTTAAGGATGAGAAAACCAAAGAAGTTTTGGAGAAGCTTTACGAGCCAATTGACGCGCCAAAACTTATTGTTGACATTAAGACTGCTGAAATGATGAAGTACGCTTCCAACGCTTTCCTAGCCACTAAAATAAGCTTTGCAAACGAGATTGGAAACATCTGCAAAAAACTCGGCATTGACTCCTGGAAAGTCTTTGAAGGAGTTGGTCTTGACCATAGGATTAGCCCGCACTTCTTCAAGAATGGGATTGGCTTTGGCGGTTCATGCTTCCCCAAGGACGTCAAAGCCTTAATCAGAAAAGCTGGGGAAATTGGCGAGGAACCACTAATTCTCAAGGCTGTCATGGAAGTTAATGAAAGACAACCCCTAAAGATGATTGAGCTCTTGAAGAAGCACGTTCCAGAGTTAAAAGGAAAAACTGTCGGAGTGCTCGGCTTAGCATTCAAGCCAAACACTGATGATGTAAGAGAAACTAGGGCTTACATTATAATTAAGAAACTCTTAGAAGAAGGAGCCCACATTATAGCGTACGATCCAAAAGCCATGAACAACTTCAAACAGCTTTACCCCGATGTGGGAGAGAAGATAAAGTACGCTGGTTCAGCTGAAGAAGTTCTTGAAAAATCTAATGCCATTCTAATAGTTACAGAATGGGACGAGTTTGAAAATCTAGACTATTCTGGAAAAATTGTTATTGATGGAAGGAGAATTAGGGCTGCCGAGAAAACTGCAAGAATTTATGAGGGGGTATGCTGGTGAGGGTAAGAAAAGCAGTTATCCCAGCAGCAGGCCTTGGAACAAGAATGTTACCCCTGACTAAAGCACAACCAAAAGAAATGCTTCCAGTAGTAAGAAAGCCAACTATTCAATATGTTGTTGAAGAGGCTTATGAGGCTGGGATACGAGAAGTTTTGATAATAACGGGAAAACACAAAAGAGCAATCGAAGATCATTTCGATAGATATGGCCATGACGTGAAAAATCCACATCTTGACAAACTGGATGAAATTCTTGATGATATAAATATTTATTATGCTAGACAGAGAGTACAAAGGGGATTAGGAGATGCTATCAAATATGCGGAAGCATTTGTTAGCGATGAACCCTTCGCTCTCCTTCTGGGGGATACTATTACAGTTCCCTCATGCACAGCTGAACTCATAAAAGCTTATGAAAACATCAATGCGCCTTTAATAGCCGTTGAAGAAGTGCCCTGGGAGAATGTTTCGCTCTATGGAATCGTGAGTAGGGCAGAGGATGGGGAAATATTCAAGATAAAGCATCTCGTGGAAAAGCCGGATGCAAAAAGTGCTCCCTCGAACCTCGCCATATTGGGGCGGTATATCTTAACTCCCCAAATTTTTGAGTATCTTGAGAGAGTTAAACCAGATAGAAAAGGAGAAATTCAGCTGACAGATGCGCTCGAGCTCATGATTGAAGAGGGAATTAAGATTTATGGGTATATGTTTGAGGGCAGGCGTTATGACATTGGCAACATTTTTGACTGGCTACGGGCAAACATTGAATTAGGATTAGAGGATGAGAAGATTGGTGAAAAGCTAAGAGAACTTATGAAATCTTTATTGGAGGAAAGAATATGATGGACTTGATAAGGTCAGATGTAAGAGACATTGTAAGAGCATTAGATGGGGCTGATTTTGAGGGTAAGATTGCCCTAGTTACAGGTGGTGCTGGTTTTTTGGGATCTTGGCTTTGCGATGTTTTAATTGAGCTTGGGGCAAGAGTTTATTGTGTTGATAACTTTGCAAGTGGTCGTTGGGAAAACATCTCTCATCTAGCTAGTGAGGAGAATTTCGTATTTATAGAGCACGATGTTTCGAAACCCTTGGAGATTAAGGAAAAGTTAGATTATATTTTTCACTTTGCTTCTAGAGCATCACCTTTTGAATTCGAGCACTATCCCCTAGAGATAATAGACGCAAACACCCTTGGAACTAGGAATATGCTTGAATTGGCTAAAAAGAATAATGCAAAGTTTATCTTTGCCTCAACGAGCGAAATTTATGGTCAGCCTGATGTTGTTCCAACTCCTGAAACGTATCGGGGTTACGTGAATCCAATTGGCATTAGAAGTTGCTATGATGAGTCGAAGAGGCTCGGAGAAACCATCACTATGGCGTATCATAGACAATATGGAGTTGACGTTAGAATAGTTAGAATATTCAACACTTATGGGCCGAGAATGAGGGCTGATGGAGTTTATGGTAGGGTAGTCCCAAGGTTTATAAGCCAAGCCTTGAATGAAGAGCCAATTACGGTTTTTGGAGATGGAAGCCAGACAAGGAGTTTTTGCTATGTTACTGATCTTATAACGGGAGTGTTGAAGTTTGCCGTTTTGGAGAATGGTAATGGGGAAGTTGTGAATTTAGGGAATCCTAGGGAGGTTAGTATTCTTGAGCTTGCTCGTCTCATAAAAAAGCTTACTAATTCTGATTCGCCGATAGAATTCCATCCACTGCCACCAGATGATCCTCCTAGGAGGTGCCCAGATATTAGCAAAGCACAAAAACTGCTAAACTGGAAACCAAAGGTCGAACTCGAAGAAGGGCTCAAAAAGACAATAAAATGGTTTAAGGGGGAAATTTAATTGCCTGAAGTTATTTATACAATAGGAGCTGTTCTTTTTGGGGGAGGGATAGGGAACACTGCATATTATGAAGTAGAAGGATTGCATCGAAATGGGAGCTTAAGGTATGCAATAGCTTATGATTATAAGCAGAATAAGGTTCCGAGCTCGAAGACACTGTCAGGATAAGCAGTGGGACGTTAGGTTTAAGTTTCTGATACCTCTTCAGAAAAGGGGAGAGAAATGAGGACTGAAACCATTATTTACTTACTGGTTTCAGTCTTAAAAACCTTTCGCCGGAACAAAATCCCAGCAAAAAAGAAAACCAGGGCAATAAACCTGTACCTGCACGGACTAAGTTACAGACAGGT
>NZ_WHIZ01000089.1:0-5529 GCF_009372125.1 Thermococcus sp. 101 C5 | reverse complement strand
TTCATGTTCCCCCTTCTTTTTCTAAAGTACTGCCAGTAACTTAAACCTGACACCCCACAGCTTATCCTAACAGTATCCATCTGCGATAAAAGCTTGGGACTTGCCTATTTAGAACAGAGATTCAGCTCAAGCCTATTCCCTCTTGGACTCTCCAGTAATCACGGCAGAAGCTATCATGTGGGCCAATCTCAAAGGTTCAGGTATGAGGGAGCTTTTCTGGGTTAGATTTATTATCTCCTCTGCCTGCTGTGGGAGGAGCCCGTAAGCCTGATAAAATACTTTTCCCGGGATCAGCTCCCTTATTTCTCCGGCTTTTCTAAGAAGAGCAATCCTCTCATCGGCATCTGCAAAGTGCTTTCTCAGGGCATCTTCCATAGCCTTTAAATCAGGTTTTTTCCTTATCACCGTTATCACGGGCAATCCGGTTTCTTTGCTTAATCTTTCCACGTCAACGACGTTAAACCCCGCATACGTTATTCCCTTGAGCATTATAACCCTTAAATCTTTGAATCGGGAGTTATTTATCGCGTCAATCATTTTTTCGGTTGAATCTTTGCCATCGATTTCAATCCACCTTGTGACTACTCCCACAACATCTTGGGAACCCTTCATGACAACGCCAACTAAAATAGTGCGGCCTTTTCTGAGCTTAGATTTAAAAGAAAAAGTGCCGTCATCGAAGCCAATAACTCTTATCTGCGGCTTTACTTTCCTGATCATTTTGTTACCTCTAAGAGCCAGTCCAGGTATTCTTTATTAACGTGATCCACATCTATCCTTATTATCGCCGGCACGGAATACGGATGCAGTTCTTTTAAGGTCTCTTTGAGCTCACTCCAGAGGTCAACTTTTGTCTTTAGTATTGCTCCAACTTCTGTGTCCTCTTCAATCCTGCCCTGCCACCAGTAGAAAGCTTTGTGTTCCCTCAAATTGGCACAGGCGACTAGCTTTCTCTCCAGCAGCTCTTTTGTTACTCTCTCAGCACTTTCCCAATCAGGAAATGTTGTGTATACGAGAATCATCTCGCTCACTCTCCCCACCAAAAAGAGTTAGCAAAGATAAACTTAAATTTTATGGGGGTTATTTTTAATGGGGGGAGCTGATGGAAATAGTAAGAGCACATCTAAGGATATACGGAAGAGTACAGGGAGTCGGGTTTAGGTGGAGCATGCAGAGGGAAGCAAAAAAACTTGGTGTCAGCGGGTGGGTTAGGAATCTCCCGGATGGAAGCGTCGAGGCCGTGGTTGAAGGAGAAAGAGAAAGAGTCGAAGCACTGATAGGATGGGCCCATCAGGGGCCACCCTTGGCGAGGGTTACAAGAATAGAGGTAGAGTGGGAGGAACCAAAGGGAGAGAAGGGATTTAGAGTCGTGGGTTAACTTTTGTAGTTTACTCCCTCGATAACAACTTTTTTGGGACAGTAATTGACCTTGCAGTAACTACACACGACTTTTTCTTTGCTCTTTTCGGGAGTATGGATGACAAGCCTTCTAAACCCCGGAATGTCTTTTATCTTCATGAAAACCTCTACGGGGAGTGTTCCATCTATGACAATATATGCCCTAGCATCTTCTTGCCTAAGGTTTCTGCTGAATATCTCCATTACCGAGACGCCGTTTTCATAGAGGTATCCGAGCAGTTCCGAAAGGGCACGGGAGTGCTTATCTTTCTCAAGCTCTATCTCAAGAACCTCCCATCCCATAATGGGTGCCACGTTTATAAGGCTTGGAAGAGGGTCAAGCCTCTCAAATATCATCCGTAGGGGATATGTGTTTTCAATATACTCTATGGTGTGGTAGATTATTTTTCTGTTTACTCCAACTACACGTGAGAGTTCGCTTATTGGAACCTCAATACTTCTCAAATAAATCTTTCCATTTCTTACACTTAACCCATTTTCAAAAAGGAACTCCGCTACCTTCCGTCTGGCTGGAAAGTTCTTAAAATAAGCATCCAATATGAGCATCATTTTTGACCACCTCGTATACAATGTTGTGTATGGATGAATATTTAAGCTTTTTCCCAAATTTTGAGGGGACAATCTTTTAAACCGTCTACCCAATAAGGCAACGTAAGTGAAGTGAGGGTGATGCCTATTCTGATCGTAGGTATTGATATAATCAGCGAAGAGCCAATGCGCTTTGCAGTGGTTAGCTGGTTTAATGGAAAGATAATCAAGCATGGTGAGTTTACATTTTACAGGCTTTTGAAGTTCATAAGGGCCAAAAAACCCGATATTGTTGCCATGGACAACATCCACGAGCTTGGAGAGTACCTCAGGAAGTTTATAATGGCGATTCCGCAGGGGACAAAGATAGTTCAGGTAACCGGCAGACCTGGAGAGCAAAGAGCTCTGTGGAGCCTGGCTAAGGAACACGGAATCAGAATAGGAGACAAGTTCAACCCCTACGAAGAAGCAAAAGCATGTGCCCTTTTAGCCGCTAGAGGAGTAGGGTACGAGGTTCTCCCCTTTGAAGATGAGGTCATTATAAAAGTCTCGAGAGGAAGAAGCCAGGGAAAAGGTGGATGGAGTCAGGACAGGTATAGGAGGAGAGTCCACAACCTAATCCAGAATAAAGTCAGGGAAATTGAGGAGACCCTCAAACGGGCCAGCATACCTTTTGACCTTGAAATTAAAGAGAAAGACCAGGGTCTGGAGAGAGGAGAATTCAGGGTCTATGCTTCCAGAGAGGAGCTTGCAGGCCTTATAAAGCCCATGAAAGGTGGGGATGTTGAAATAAGAATCCGCCCTGTAGAGAGAAAGACCTTCGAATTTGTACCCTTAAAAAGTGAAAGTGTCATAAAAGAAAGAAAAAGCATTATTGTGGGGCTTGACCCGGGTATTACCGTTGGGATAGCAGCTTTAGATTTGAACGGTAAGATTTTAGCGCTTTACAGCGAGAGGAATATGGCCGTTAGCGATATTGTGAGATTTATAAGTGAGGTCGGCCACCCGATAATAATAGCCACCGACGTAAATCCCGCCCCCGGCTTGGTGGAGAAGATTTCTCGCTCTTTTAAGGCAATCCTCTTTGTTCCACGGGAGAGCCTAAAAGTTGAAGAGAAGAACGAGCTCTTAAAGAGCCTTGGAATAAGCGTTGAGGACGATCACCAGAGAGACGCTTTGGCTGCGGCTTACAAAGCATACCTCCGCTTGAAGCCAAAGCTTGACCATGTGGAAGCAAAACTCAAAGAAATGGGCATCACAAAGAAGGGGGAGGAAATAAAGGCTCTTGTGATCCAGGGATACAACCTTGGAGAGGCCATTTTGAGAGTAAAAGAAAAGGAAAAGACCAAAGAGGAAACAAGGCCCCCTGAAGCCGTTGAAGCATCTGTCGATCTTACCCCCTACGTTGAAAAGATACAGGAACTCGAAAACACCATAAGGTTGCTGGAGAGGGAAAATCAAGAGCTGAGGGCTGTAATTGAAGAGCAGAGAAAAATTATAGAAAGCTTGGAGAACAAATTGGCAACCTATGACGAGAAAATCAGGGAAAAGATCATCAGAGAGAAAGAGATGGAAATTAGAGAGAAAAGAATAGCCCACCTTGAAAAAGAACTTAGAGAAGCAAAATCAATAATAGAAAAGCTCAGCAAGGATCTGGTTTTGGCAAAGAGAATGCACCTTCTGGAACTTAGGGGTACTGCCGTCCCTCTAAAGGTAATTGAAAACCTGACGTGGAAAGAAATTGAGGAGCTGGAGCGTTCTGCGGGTATTAAAAAAGAAGACGTCCTCTATGTTGTTAATCCTTCGGGGGCTGGAAAGAGCATGGCTGAATACCTCGCAGAGAAGAAGATAAAAGCGCTTATCAGCGTAAGAACACTTCCTAATCCGGTATATGAAACGCTGAGAGAAAAGAAGATACCTGTTTTCTATGAGGGCGAAATCGAAGTGAAGAGGGTTGACGACTTTGCAATAGTTGATAGAAAAGAGCTCGAAAAGGCAATAGAGGAAAAGCTGAAGCGCTGGGAAGAGGAAGAAAAAGAGAGGGAAGTTCAAGAATTCTTAAAGCTTGTTGAGGAATACCGGCTGGAGAGAATCAAGGAGCTTAAGAGAAAGGCAGAAGAGGAACATTAAGCTGCAGGGCGATAAGTGCCATAGATAGTTTACTCGACCCTAAAGACTCCCCCGCCCTGAAGGGCGAGGCTTTCAGGAAAAAGAGGTAAGGCCTTTTTCCTTTGCCTTTTCCTGCACCTGGAGCTTAAAGGTGCATGCTTTACATATCTCTCCGGTAGTCGGCTGTCCACAGATTTTGCATTTATTGAGATCCCTGTGAGCATAGCTCTTTGCCAAAAGGGGAAATATTTTATCGTAGCTCCTTAAAATTTGGTATTTGGTTCCCGGGTGCTTTTCTTCCATTTCGTTTATCCAGTCCCTGATTTCTGCCCTAAATGCCTCCACCGCATAGGGACACTCGCTGAAGTCCACCTCAATGTTGTTCACAATCGCATAAAGCACTATCTCCTTTTCCGGAACTTCTCTGAGTGGCTTTATTCTCGGAACCAGTCCCTCGTGAATAACCTCATAATAGGGACCCGTTCTTCCCAACCTGGCAACATCTCCACGCATTATGTTCATAAGAAACATCTGAACTTCATCGTCCAAATTGTGGCCAACGGCAAGCTTATCGGCGTTGACATCTTGAGCGGCATAGTTCAGCAGCCACCTCCTCCAAACGCCACAGTAGGAACATGCTCCAACTCTCTCTCCTTTCTCAAAGCTCCCCATTACACTAACTGTCTCGTCAAGGGTAAAGCCCATGTATTCCTTGAAGGAGTAGATGCGGTGCTCTATTCCAAGCATCTCTGCGTTTTTCTTCGCTATTTCAACGCTCTCCGGTCTGTATCCTTCTATTCCCTCGTCTATGGTTATGGCTATTATCTCAAAGGGAAACTTCTGGCTGAGCTTGTGGAGGATGTGAAGAAGAACAACGCTGTCCTTTCCCCCACTCACTCCCACCGCTATTCTATCTCCTCTTTTGATTAGCCCATATTTTCTCACAGTCTGCTTTACTTTGCTCTCAACCATCTCATTGAAGTGCTTGTGACAGTAGAACTTTCCCTCATATCTCGCATGATACACCGCATCTCTTCCGCACTTTGTACACTTCATTTTGCTCCCCACTCCGGGAAGAAATTTTTCTTTAAAAAACCTTTTCCTCATAGGCAAAAAAGTTTAAATAAATGGTGGATTAAAATTCCGATTGTTACTTACAAATGGAAATTTTTGCTGGTGGTTACAATGGAGGTTATAAAAACTAATATTCCAAAGCTTGATGAAGCTTCTGGAGGAGGGGGGCGTGTTTATAGTAACCTTTATTAGGGTTTTTGCTGAATTCTTTCGGGTGGTTGTCGTGATCCCCAGATGGGATCACAGACTCAAAGACCCTGAAAGCGTGGCATTCGCAATTCTTGACGTTTTAGCAGACTTCGAATCAGAAGGAAAGCTGAAGAACCTGCCAAAATCCAAAAAATTTCCAGTAAAAACAATACTGGCAATACTCCTCTTTAAACAATACTACAACCTACC
>NZ_WHIZ01000088.1:0-5534 GCF_009372125.1 Thermococcus sp. 101 C5 | reverse complement strand
TCATTTCTTTTACTGCTTGGAAGTCCCCAAATATTTTCCAAACATCTACAAGCCTCACACCAGCCATAGGAATCACCCCAGTATGAATTTTATTTCGGTACTTTCGTAATCTTCAATAACAGCAAACATTCCTCCAATTTTTACCACACTTTTTTCAGTCTCGAGGTGAATGTTGTTAACGGCTTCCTTAAAGGAGAGAGTGTATCCAACAACATTACCATAAAGGGTCTCAACTTTTCCAGTCTTGATGTTTTTTCCAACAATTTCTGCCGTTATTGTGTTTTTGTTGATGTGCCTCTTTACAAAATCTGCAGCATGAAACATGGCAAAGAACCGGATATCCTGAGGATTGCCTAAATACTCAGCCTCCAACGACGACTCCTTGAATATCTCTATTATAAGACTGTATTGTGAGAATATCACCTCTGGATAAGTTGCTTTAAAGCTCGGTGGAAGAGTTGGATTAAAGCTCACATTTTGGATCATAACCACTTCCCTTCCATCTGCCATGCCGATTAGATGATTCAGCTTGTAGAACTGCCTAACAAAGAGATTTCCTTTCCCTCTAAACTCCGAGAGATCTGGTATTCTGTCGATATAAAGGGATACTGTAACGCCCTTTTCGAGGGTTCTTAGCAAATCTCCTCTAATAGTTTCAAAAAATTCACTTGGAGTAACTACTATCACCTCATTTTTGGCAGAATATAAAGACTCCCTGAACATTTCAAGAGCCTCGTCAAAACTCCTGCTTCTCCATATTGCAGGTCTCTGTTCTTCTTTTTTCATGTTCTTAAGTTCAATTTCGAGCTTTTCCATTATGTCCTCAAGTTCTTTTTTAAACCTGAAAAATGCTATTCTTGGTGAGTAGGCGGCGTATATCTTTGGTGTTCCCTCAATTTCAGTCACAAATCCCCTAAGTTTTAAGGAGGATATTGTATCATAGACCCTGTTGTACGGTATCCCGCTTTTTGCAGAGATTTCCTTAGCCGTACTGGGCCCATAAACTAGGAGAGTCCAGTAGGTAAGAATTTCGTATTTGGTAAATCCAATTTCACTCAATGCATGCGAAATTTCCGGAGGTATCTCCATATACTGTCACCTAAAAAGTATGTAAGGAGGAGGGTTTAAAAAGAATTTAGTAAATCAAGATACCTCTCGAGATGCTTTGTTATTATGAAGTTCTCTTTAACCCTTTCTTTGGCATTTTTGCCCATTTCCTGCGCTATGTCTTTGTGTTCAAGAAGATACAGAGTTTTTTCAACGGCTTCGTTGACATCCTTCACAAGGAATCCTGTTTTTCCGTCCACTATCTGAAGTTTTATTCCTCCCACAGCTCTGCCCACTACAGGCTTTTCTTTCCACATTGCTTCGGTAACAGTTAATCCAAACCCTTCCCTAATAGACATCTGGAGGATTACATCACTGGCTCTCTGAAAGGCATTTACTTCTCTTGCATGAACTCCAGTGAGGTTTGTAAGCACTTTAACGTCGTAGTCCTCACCGATTTTCCTCAGGGTCTTCTCAAAGTATATCCAGCCTTCGGGGTCATCATGAGCCATTACACCAACCAACAAAAGCTGAACTTCCGGTATTTTCTCTTTGACCTTCCTGTAAACATCAATGACGTCGAAGACACCTTTCCACGGGTCAAAGCGGGCTACCTGAGTTATTATCGGTCTATCAGGGTCAACGTCAAACCTTTCTAAGGTCCTCAGGATTTCACTTTCACTGAGTTCCATGTTCTTCTCACTTAGAGGGTCAATAGAGGGAGGCATTATGACTACTTTTTCCCTGTCTAAATCCTCTTGAACATATTCTTCCATGTGGAATATATACCTATCATATTTCTCTACAAACTGTCTCAGGAACTTCCAGAATTCCATGTTGGGGTCACTTAAATCTATGTGGCATCTCCAAATCCAAGGTTGCCTTTTCTCGTAAAACTCTATAAGGGGTGCTGGCTGGGGGTCGTGTATCAGGATGTAATCGAAGGGTGTTAGGTCGAAATCTTCGGCGTTCTTTTTGTTTGTTTCAAGATATAGTTTCTTCATTTCCTCAGTTAGTCTAAGCTCTTTATTTCCCTGGAGAGCATTGTGAAAGCTCTTTGTAACGTTGAAAAACTCGTTTGTACCCTCAATTACAAACCATCTTGCGTCTATTCCAACGTCTTTCATTAAGGGAACAAGATTGTGCAAAATCTCTGCCACACCCCCACCAAAAGAGGTGGAGTTTACGTGGATAAAGCTCTTGCCTTTTAGATTCTCTGCCTTTTCTTTAATGGTTTCTAAGGCTTCATCCCCTATTATTTCCCTGTAGTCTTCAAGCCTTTTACCTTCTCCACCAAACTTTGTTACCTCGTACATTTCCATCCCTCCATCATTTTTCAGTTGACCATCCTATCATACCACTTATGTAGTACTTCTGGAAGAGAGCGTAGACAAGCAGCGGGACTATCATAACCATAATTGAAGCTGCAGTCAGTATACCCCAATCTACATAATACTGCCCCCTAAGCAGAGGAAGCCTTTGAGTAGCGACGTATTTCTCTGGATTTTGCAGAAAGACCAAAGCCAAGAAGAAGTCACTCCATACCCACGTAAATTGGAGTATCGCAGCCGAGATTAATCCTGGCAGTGCCATTGGCAGGACAATCTTGTAAAATATTTGAAAATCAGTTGCTCCATCGATTCTAGCAGCTTCTTCGACGTCTGTTGGCAACATTGAGAAATAGTTTCTCATGAAGAAGATTATCCACGCCAACCCCCATGCTGAATGAACAATTATTAGGCCTCCGAACGTGTTCAGCATATGGAGGTTCCTCAGGAGGAAGTATAACGGAACTACCGTCATCTGCTGTGGAAGCGCCATTAGGAATACTATAAACGCAAAGAGATAGTGCTTTACCGGAAAACTGTATCTGGCAAAGGCATAGGCAGCCAATGCAGCCACTATTAAAGGAACGATTGCTGAGGGTATTGCGACTATCAGAGAGTTCTTTAACCCATCACTAATGGGAAACATTGGGTGATTGAAGGCTTTTATGTAATTTTCAAGAGTTATTGTGAATGTATCAAAATGCCACCATCCACTTACAATCTCCTCATACGGTCTTATTGAGGCCATAAGGACTCCGATAAACGGTATCAACCAAATTATTCCTATAGTCCAGGCAAGTGCGTTTGATACTATGTATTTTTTCAGTTTGTACATCGGAACGCCCATCTCACTCCCTCCTCCTAATTAGCCACAGGGCAGGTATTAGTGTCAGTGTCGTCAAGAGCACCGCTACTACAGCGGCGTAGTTGTAGTTGAGAGCCCTTGCAAAGTAGTCCCACATCTGGAGTGCAAGAACCATTGAAGCTCCACCTGGGCCTCCGCCTGTAGCCACGTAGACGACATCGAAGATTTTTAGATCCCAGAGCAGGGTCATTGCCACTACCACTACAGTAATTGGCCTTAACAGAGGCCAGGTCACGTTTTTGAAGATTTGAAATCTGTTAGCACCGTCTATTAAAGCGGCCTCATAGTAGTCTTTGGGTATAGAGGCCAAGCCCGCCGAATACATAAGCATGCTAAAACCAGTCCATATCCAAATTGATCCCAAAATCACGGCAAAAAGTGCAGTTTCCGGATACGCTGTCCAGGTAATTGCGAGCCGCTCAATGCCGAGTAACCTGAAAATTGCCGGGATTACACCGGCGCCTTCTTCAAAAAGAAAGCGAATTATTAAACCTCCAACGATCATTGGTATAACCATACCTAAGAAGATTATGGACTTGACTACGGAACTCCCTTTAACTTCCTTCCGTCTTAAGAGAAGAGCAATTCCCAATCCTAAAAACACAGTTGCGGGGAGATGAATGGCTATCAACACTACATTGTGAATTAGAGCTCCCCAAGGGGGAGACTTTGTTGGAAATCTTTCGAGGTTTACGATATCAGGACTCAGCAGAACATTCTTGTAATTTTCCAAACCAACAAACTTTCCGTCAAGGAAGAAGCTCAAGTATACCGTCTTGAGTACTGGATATATCACAAAAGGAACCATTAGGGCTAGTGCAGGTAAAAGGAAAAAGAGGGGAGTTAAAGATTTGGAGCTCCTCATTGGGATCCCCCTCTCACTTCTTTGGGAATTTAGCATCTAGAGTGCTTAATACATCATCCAGCCTGTCTGGTTGCACCCACAGGAGCTTTAACTGGTCCCAGAAGGCCTTCTGCCACTCTCCTCCAACGCTGTCATCAAGGTCAGGTGCTGACTCAACATTGGCAACAATTTTTGCAACATCCTTCATTGGCTCCCAGTAGTCATCAATGGATACTTTCTTCCATGTTGCCAGTTTTCCTGACTTAGTACCTACGTGAATTCTTTGTCCCTCCGTTGCTAAGAATTTGGCAAGTTCCATGGCTTCTTCAGGATGGCTTGTGTACTTAGGCACCATGAAGTAGTCCGGACCAAGAACCATTGCTTTTACTCCCGGTAATGAAATTAAGCCGAGATCTGTTGGATCGTCAACCATTCCGGTTATCCAAGTTCCCATAAAGTACAATGCATAGTCTCCCTTCCACCATAGATCTACTGCGGATGTCCATTCTATTGGGTCACTAAAGTATCCAGCCTTCAGGAGAGGCACCAGCCTTTGCTCGAATATGCTTCTCACCTGTGGATCTTGCCACTTAACCTCTCCGTTTATGAGCTTAAGCTGAAGGTCTTTTCCTCCAAAGGTTAAGATGAAGTGTTCTGTTACGTCTGAAAGTGGCCACCCAACGCTGTCTCCACTAACGATTGGTGCCTTAACTCCAGGTATTTGCTTGATTTTTTCAAGCAACGCTACGAATTCGTCCCACGTCTCTGGAGGCTCTAAGTTGTATTTTTCAAAGAACGACTTTCTGTACCAGAATCCCGGCTTAGCTGCAGCCGTGAATGGAACACCATAAATCTTTCCATCGACAGTTACGGTATCAAGAATCCCAGACACGTATTCATCTGGGTTAATTACACCATTAAACTCCATCAAGTGGCCTTTTTGACCCATTTCTGCTATAAACCATCCCCACATTGCAATGACATCAGCTGGAGCATCTCCCGACTCAAATTGCAATGGTAGAATAGTCGAAAGGTCTTCAGCTCTGTATGTTTTGTACTCCACCTTTATGTTTGGATGTTGAGCCTCAAAAGCCTTAATAACTTCCATAAAAGACTCAAGCTCTGCCCCGGACCACGGACCTATCACTTTCAGAGTAATCTGCTCTCCCACTTTTGTTTCTGTAACGGTTTCTTTCTGTGTAACCGTGGTTGGGGTAGAAGTCTGTTCTCCACCAATGCACCCGCTTGCCACTACTGCAATGCCCAAAATACTAACCAAAACTAGACTGAGCAACATTTTCTTGACGTCCATATAGAGACACCTCAGTACGTTGTGTATACTAAAAGTATATATACTTTACGGATAAACAACGGATACTGTTAGGATAAGCTGTGGGGTGTCAGGTTTAAGTTACTGGCAGTACTTTAGAAAAAGAAGGGGGAACATGAA
>NZ_WHIZ01000087.1:0-5619 GCF_009372125.1 Thermococcus sp. 101 C5 | reverse complement strand
GTTAGTTTGTTGTACCTGATTTTGGGGAACAGCTTCATTTCTTCGATTAGGACTCTGTAAGCGTGCTTGTAAACTCCGTTAAAGTGCAAGTGTGCTAGTATTGCGAAGGTTATCAGGTCGTAGAGGCTGATTATTTCCCTGTGAGTGTTTTTCGGGTAGTGTTTGCTGACTATCGGGTAGATTTCGGATTTTATGATCAGGATTTCCCTCTGAAAACTCAATACAACCACCAATCAACCAAAAAACTTAAGTGCTTATAACCCTAACGATCTAATGGGAACTAGGGTAAGGTATATATAACCTTTTGTGTCGGTTAAGTTTCATTAATACATCAATGTGTTTTATTAGTCAATAATGGATTTTAATGAGGAGTATGTCTCATAAGATATCTATGGTGCCTATTGGCTATGCTAATTACCCAAATCTACTTAACCCCTCTAATCGCATTCAATAAGAAATGGTGCAATGATTGTTGAAGATTGTTTCATAAATTCATTTTTAAATTCTTTCAC
Source organism: Thermococcus sp. 101 C5 (assembly GCF_009372125.1). Taxonomy (NCBI): domain Archaea; kingdom Methanobacteriati; phylum Methanobacteriota; class Thermococci; order Thermococcales; family Thermococcaceae; genus Thermococcus; species Thermococcus sp. 101 C5. The sequence continues at coordinate 5,107 of NZ_WHIZ01000087.1, read as the reverse complement.
TTGAATTTTTCTTGGGGGTGAGGACATGGATGAGCTTGAGATGATTAGGAGGAAAAAGATGCTTGAGCTCATGAAAAAAGCAGGGATGATTGAGGTCAAGCCCAAAGAACCGAAGGTTGTCATTGAGGTCATAACTTCTCCCACTTGTCCGTACTGTCCGATAGCATGGTCAATGGCCCAGGAAATAGCAAGAAAATACGAAGGAGTGGTAGCAAAGGAAGTGAGCGTTGCGACTCCAGAAGGGCAGAGAAAGGCTATGGAACACAACATAATGGGAACACCAACGATCTTAATAAACAACCGTGTTGAATTCATAGGTGTGCCGAACTTTGCTGAATTTGAGAGAAGAGTTAGGCAATATCTTTCCACATAAACTTTAAAAATCGCCTTCTTTAATTTCTCCCATGTTTTTGTATGAGAAAAATTTTGAGCTGCAGAAGGCGAAAGCCCTTGAAAGCCTGAAGGAAGCTCTTGAAAAAGGTCTAGTGGACAGAGACATTATCTCTCTTTTAGATAAGATAAACTCCCTTGAAAATTACTTCACAACATCCTCCTGCTCAGGTAGGATAAGTGTTATGCAGATGCCAGATTTTGGGGACAAGCTCAATGCAGTATGGCTAGGCAAGTGGCATAGGGAAGTGGAATTGGAGGAGGTGCTTGAGGCTATAGGAAGACACAGCGAAGGCATGCTCTGGTTCATGCTTCACAGCCCAATACTCCACATTTCCGCAAAAACCCTAAAAGATGCTGTGGAATTGCTCAATCTGGCCATATCTTGCGGCTTCAAGCATTCAAACATCAAAAGCATAAGTCACAAAAAGCTCGTAGTGGAAATTCGCTCAACCGAGAGAATGGACGTTCCCTTGGGCATGAATGGAGAACTCTGGGTGAGTGAGGATTATCTTAAGAAGATAGTTGGAATTGCAAACCTCCAGCTCAGAAGAGCCAAGGAAAAGCTCAAAAGACTTGAGAATGAAATTGAAAGGCTACTAAAAGCTTGAGCTTTCCAAGGGTTTTTTATCGGTTATGAACTAACCCTCAAGCCCCCTGAACTTCAAGAGCAGGAACACTCCAAAAACTGCCCAGAAGATTGAGATCAAAAACACACTTCCACTCTCTCCTGTCATCAATCTGGCCGCGCTCACCGTGGGTAGGAGGTTCATCACGGCTGCAAGCTTTTCCGGAAGAACGCTGTTAGGATAATAAACCGGCGGGAAGACCGTTAGGGCCGTAACGGTTAGGTTCGAGAGCCTCATAACGGTTAGTGGCTCCCTTATCTTAACGCCCATGAAAAAACCAATTCCAGCACTCCAGAGCCAGAGAGAAACTATTCCAAACAGAATTTCGGGTATCGCTCTCAATCCAAGCCGCCACGAAAGAAGTAGCGTCAGGAGGAGAATGTAAGGGAGCGCGGGGATGCTTATGCCGACGGATATTCCAAGGGCCTTTCTCCAGTTTCCTCCTGGAAGGGACATTACTATGTCGTAGAACTTCGAGCGGGCCTTCATGCCCACAAGCTCGATGGAGAGGTCGGCTATCCCAACGCCGGCTATGAAGCTCACGATCGCTCCAGCGAGTGCTCTCTCAAAGAACCTCCCACCGCTCACGACGTAGACGATGAAGATGAACGAGAGCGGCTGAAGTGCAAAGCTCACGAGTGTGAACTTCCCCTTTGTAAGGGCCTTCGCATAGTACTCAATCAGCGCCATCATCAATACCACCGACCAGAAAGACGTCTTCTATCGTTACTTCCTCCCTCCTGAAGGGAACTCCAAGCTCCTCAAGCTTCTCGATTATTCCCCTCTCCTCCGCTTTGGAGCGCGCGTAGATGTAGGTATGCCGTCCTGCCCTCCTCAGGAGAAAACCCTCAAGGGAGACCTCCCCGAAGGCGACGACCTTTGAGATAAACCCGCTGAGATATTCCCTCGCTATCTCCTCCGGTTTGCCGTTGGCGACTATCTTTCCCGCTTTGAGGAGGAGCACCCGGTCGCAGACGCTCGATATCTCATTGAGGTAGTGGCTCGTGAGGATTATGGTAGCTTCCTCTGCCCTCTCGCGAAGGGTTTCCCACAGCTTGAGCCTGTTCTGAACGTCAAGACCGACGGTTGGCTCGTCGAGGAAGTACAGGGGAACCTCGGCGGAGAGAACCATCGCGAGAAGGGCCCTCCCCACCATCCCTCCCGAGAGGACTGAAAAGAGCTCATCGGCGTAGTCTATCCCGAAGGCTTCCATTGCTTCATCGGCCTTCCTCCTGGCTTCCCCCTTTGAAAGAACGGGCAGATGGTAGTGGTAGACGTAATCCCTCGGCGTGAGCGTGTAGAAGTGGGTCCTGACATCTTGGGACAGGAGCGCGAAGAGCTCCCGGGCTTTTTCAGGCGCTCTCCCAAAGAGCTCAACCCTTCCAGAATCTGGCTTCAAAAGCCCCGTGAGGATTCTAATCAGGGTGGTCTTTCCCGCACCATTGGGGCCGATTACCCCCACTATCCCTGGCCCTTCTATGGAAAAAGAAACGCCATCAAGGGCGCGCTTTGAGCCAAATGATTTCGAGAGGTTTTTTACTTTGATCGGGAGCATACGTGAAGTTTAAACGAATTCGAATAAAAAAGCGAATAAAAAAGTTTTTCGGAAAAGTATAAAACTCAGGGTTGATTATATCCTCTAGAAAGTATCCGAGTAAATGCCTCAAGCTTGTCCCCTACCACAGTGGAACGCTGACTTCTGCACGTATCTCCCTCAAATCATAGATGACAACAAGTTTGTAGGTTCCGTTGTCTGCCAGCCAGTAGTCCATATTGAGCATTACTTCATTTTCATACAACTCCCAGGCTTGAGAACCATCAGGTTCGTGTCATTAGAGGGTATACATGACAACCGGCCTCTTGTACCTCATCCTGCTCCCATTTTGGACATAGAGCTTGAAAGTGAGAGCAATACATGAGGATGAAGGGAAGATAGGCAAACCTGTATTTCTCGTGTTGGTTATCTCCCATTCACGTTAAATTCCCAAAGAACATTACGGGAGTTTTTATTTCGAGAAAATGTTTTCGATGTAGGAAAGGTCTTGGGGAAAGGAGGAAAAGTAATTACTGATGTATCTGGTGTTCAGATTATATACTTTTTGTTAAGAGAAATGTAACAATATCATCCGTGAGGCATAAATGATGCCTCCAAAAAGTTTAGATTTTGCCTTTCATCCTGCATAATACTATGCATTGACACATAAAGCATGTTCAAATGAAGTAATAATTGGTGAACTAAAAGAAGAGAAAAGGTTAGAGACTTCAGAACTCAGTTTCTTCTTCTCCTGGTCCTTTTCCGCCTTCTTTGTCCTTTTCGAGCTTGCTTGCGGCAATGACGTCGTCGATTCTGAGGATCATTATTGCGGCCTCGCTTGCGCTCTTTATGGCCTGCTTCTTGACTCTTAATGGCTCAATGACTCCTCTCTCGAGCATGTCAGCTGGCTCTCCGGCAAAGACGTCAACACCGATTGTTGCACCCTTGTCCTTGTGAGCTGCAGTTACTTTCACTAAGACGTCAACTGGGTCAAGTCCAGCATTTTCTGCAAGAGTTCTTGGAATTACCTTCAATGCATCGGCGAAGGCTTCAATCGCAAGCTGCTCCTTGCCACCAACTTCTTTTGCGTATTCGTCAAGCCTGATGGCAAGTTCGATCTCTGGAGCACCGCCACCAGCGACGATCTTTCCGTCCTCAACAATGTCCTTGACGACTTTGATGGCATCTTCGAGGGCTCTCTCGACTTCGTCGACAACGTGCTCTGTTCCACCCCTAATGAGGATTGTAACTGCCTTTGGATTCTTGCAGCCCTCAACGAACACCATGTTCTCTCCTGCAACCTTCCTCTCCTCAACTACCTCAGCGTAACCTAAGTCATCTGGTGTAAGGTCTCTTACGTTTGTAACGATCTTCGCACCTGTTGCTTTGGCGAGCTTCTCCATGTCGCTCTTCTTAACTCTTCTAACGGCTAGGATTCCTGCCTTTGCGAGGTAGTGCTGGGCTAAGTCGTCAATTCCCTTCTGGCAGAAGACAACGTTAGCCCCTGTGGCAACGATCTTGTCGACCATTTCCTTGATCATCTTCTCCTCTTGCTCAAGGAATGCCTGGAGTTGCTCTGGGCTTGTGATTCTAATCTCAGCGTCTGTTTCAGTCTCTTTGACTTCAAGTGCTTCATTGATAAGTGCGATCTTGGCGTTTTCGACCTTCTTTGGCATTCCTGGGTGGACTCTTTCCTTGTCGATAACGACACCCTTAATGAGTTGAGTGTCCCTTACGCTTCCACCTTCCTTCTTCTCAAGCTTGATGTTGTCAATGTCCACAATGTACTTGCCATCAACTTCCTCTGCAACTAGTTTTACAGCCTCAACAGCAAGATTTGCAAGGTATTCTCTCTCTTCCTCTGCCGCTTTTCCAGTTATGGCGGTTGTTGCTGCCTTCACGAGTATCTCTTCATCCATCGGGCTAACATCCTTTGCAATGCTGTCAAGTATCTCTTGAGCTTTTTCAGCTGCAAGGGTGTAACCCTTAACGATTATCGTTGGGTGGATGTTCTGGTTAAGCAACTCCTCGGCTTTTCTTAAGAGCTCACCAGCGATGACTACCGCTGTTGTGGTTCCATCGCCAGCTTCCTTGTCTTGGGTCTTTGCAACTTCGACCATCATTTTGGCAGCTGGGTGCTGGATGTCCATCTCGTCAAGAATAGTTGCACCGTCGTTTGTGATGACTATGTCACCAAGGCTGTCAACAAGCATTTTGTCCATACCCTTTGGACCAAGGGTGGTTCTTACAGTTTCAGCAACAATTCTTGCAGCGAGAATGTTCAACCTCTGGGCATCTTTTCCAACATATCTCTGGGTTCCTTCGGGAAGAATCAATATTGGCTGGCCTGCAAGTTGGGCCATCTCCACCCACCCCCGACTTTTTTATTTCTTATCTGCGGGGAATTTTTAGTTACAATGTGTTTTCATTCCGATTATCCATTCCTTTGTGCTATTTATAAATTTTTCGGTCAACATGGGCGTGTTTAGTTTCACCCCCTGTTATTTAAACAGTATTTGACTCTGAGGAGGATTTTCAGACCATAACACATTAC